>DBHI01000096.1:33434-39495 GCA_002296125.1 Anaerolineales bacterium UBA832
GCATACTGCTTGAAGTTAGACCTATTTAGATATTCAGATGCGGATTCATAGCGGTCTGCATTTGCGTCATCTGATGGTAGTGTCAAATTATGTTTTGATAGGTATTCGTGCATTTGTGAGGTTTTTGATAACTCAAGGCAATTAAGAGATATATGAGTTGGGTCTAGTAATAATATCTCTTTAATAGTCTTTTCCCATGATTTATTTGACTGGTGTGGAATTCCATAGAGTAGGTCAATATTGATGTTATTTATACCATTAGACATGACGTCTGCAATGGATTTATCAATAATGGATTTTGTGTGAAAGCGATTTAAAGCTTTAAGTTCTAAATCGCTAGTGGATTGGGCGCCTATGGAGACTCGATTTATGCCAAGCTGATACATCGATTTGAGAAGATTAATATTCAATATACCCGGATTGACTTCTATTGTTATTTCTGTATCCTTTGAAACGTTAAAGTTTTTTTGTATGCTTGTAAATATGCTAAAAAGTTGCTCTGGACTGAGTATAGATGGTGTTCCACCGCCTATGTAGATGCTAGTTATCTCGTTTTGTTCTTTTGTTGAATAGTAGTTTGCTTCCAGCTGAAGAGCTGAAATATATTCAGGGATTACGCTATCCATTCCTGCGTAAGCATTATAGTCGCAGTATGAACAATGTACTCTACAAAAAGGAATGTGGATGTATATAGCAGTCATTACTTAGGTTTTGATGACTGGTTACTCTGCAAATAGTTTGTAGTATTTATGTTGTGCCTATATTGGGTTTGATACAGTTCTTTATACAAACCATCTATTTTTAGTAATTGTTTGTGTGTACCATGCTCCACTAGTTGTCCTTTGTTCAAGACTAAGATTTTATCAGCAGCTAGAATGGTGGATAATCTGTGAGCTATTACGAAACTTGTGCGGTTTTGGTATAGATTCATAAGTGCAGTCTGAATATAATCTTCTGATTTAGAATCTAATGATGATGTTGCTTCATCTAGTATTAGAATAGATGGATCTTTGAGAATTACTCTTGCAATTGATACTCGTTGCTTTTCGCCACCTGACAGTTTGTGACCTCGCTCTCCAACTATTGTGTTTATCCCTTGTGGTAATTGCTGTATGAGTTCGGTTAGGTTGGATGCTTCACATGCATCTGATATTTCTTTGTTGCTGGCTTGTGGGTTAGCATATTTGAGGTTTTCTAATAAAGTACTATGAAACAAATATGTTTCTTGAGTTACCATTCCTATGAGTTTCGATAGTGTTTTTGTTTCTAATGTTTTAATATCTATGTTGTTGAATTTTACAGATCCTTCTGTAGGGTCATATAGCCTTGCTAGTAAATAAGTTATTGTAGTTTTTCCGGATCCGCTAGGACCAACTATTGCTATTAGTTGACCGGCATGTATTCTGAATTGGAGAGACTTTAGAGAGAATTGTTCATTTTGAATACCTGGTTGTTTGTTGCTTGTGGTATGGCTTTGGGTAGACGAATCTTGACTATGTTTATGGCGGGGGTGCTTGGATAGTGTTTGATGAGTTGCTGTGCCCAAGGTGGTGCTCAATGAATATGTGAAAGTGACATCATCAAAATGGATTGTACTAACCGGCAAGTTAATTTCATTTGGATTATCATATTCGGTAATCTGATGCGGTAAATCTAATGCTTCAAATACTCTTTCAAAACTTACTAGCGATGTAGATAAATCGACTTGGGCATTAGCTAGGGAGCTTAGTGGTCCGTAAAGTTCACGTAGGTAGGCAATAAACGCAATTATAGTACCTATTGAGAATGCACCTGTGAATACTAAATGTCCTCCATACCAAAAAACTGCGGTGGAACCTAGTGTTCCTATTGTACTAAGGGTGAAGAAAAACCATCTACCTACCACTGCCGATCGTATTCCTATCGATGCTACAGCATCACTTTTTGATATAAATTTTTCTTGATGATATTGTTGTCTATTGAAGAGCTTCATTAGTAGCATGCCGCTTACATTTAATGTTTCATTCATTACTACATTCATCTTGGCATTAAGGTCAAAAGAATGACGAGTTAATGATCTTAGGGTTTGTGCTACCTTACGAGCTGGAAAAATCATTAACGGCACTATGGAAATACTAAGAAGTGTGAGTTGCCAGTTTAGGGAAATCATTATCGTTACCGCAAAAAGTATTTTGGTAATATTTGTAATTAAGGTTATCAGGGTTCCTGTTATAGCTCTTTGCGATCCGACTACATCGTTGTTGAGTCTCGCTATAATTTCTCCTGTTTTTGTGTTCGTGAAGAACCTTAGTGACATCTGTTGCATATGAATATATAGGGCTTGTCGTAAGTCTGCTATTATGCCTTCGCCAATTATTGCAGTGAGTCGTCTCTGGTTTATATTGATAAGACCGCTCGCCAGATGTATTCCTATGAGGGATATAGCTAATGTATTAAGTTCCATATAATTTTTTGATGGAATAGTTGTATCTATTAGTTGTTTGTATAGCATTGGGGGAAGTAAACTTAACAGGGTAGCAGATAGTATCGACAGTAATACTATGAATAGTTTTGTTGTGTAGGGTTGTGCGTATGACCATACACGTGACAAGAGTAACTTATTGATATTGGGTTTTTTTGTGCTATCGACAGATAAGTATTGCCACCAACCACTGTAACCATTATGGAACATTTTTGTTTTATACTATGCTGTTATGTTGTATTATTGTACACTGTCATATCTGTTATACAAAATGAGATGTTTTAGGTTTGAGATAGAGGGAGGTTGATGTATGTCACATAATAAAGTGGTGATACTGGGATCTGGTCCTGCTGGACTTACAGCAGCTATCTATGCTGGGAGAGCTAATTTGAATCCTGTTGTTCTTGCAGGGCATGTACCTGGTGGACAGCTTACTATAACGACAGATGTTGAAAATTTTCCTGGATATCCTAAGGGTGTACAAGGACCTGATATGATGGATGATTTGAGATTGCAGGCCGAAAGATTTGGTGCAGATATTCGAAACTCACATGTTGTAGATGTTAGGTTTGGCGATCCGCATGTGATGGAACTAGAAGGGGGAGAAATTGTTGAGACTGCAGCTTTGGTAATTGCGACTGGAGCATCTGCAAAATGGTTAGGATTAAAAAATGAAAAAAGTCTACTTGGTAGGGGTGTGTCTGCATGCGCTACATGTGATGGTTTCTTCTTTAAGGATAGAGTTGTAGCAGTAGTTGGTGGTGGGGATACTGCTATGGAGGAAGCTTTGTTTTTGACGAAGTTTGCTAGTCGTGTGCTTTTGATCCATAGAAGAGAAGAATTTAGAGCTAGTCAAATTATGCAGGACAGAGTTCTTTCTAACGATAAGATAGAAGTTGTTTGGAATACTGTTGTTACTGATGTTCTCAGTTCTAACGGTGAGGCCGTCGAGGGAGTTTCGGTTAAGGATGTTTTAACAGATTATTCTAGGGAGATTCAAGTTGGTGGGTTGTTTATTGCAATAGGACATTCTCCAAATACAGACATATTTTTGGGCAAGATGGATATGGATAGCGAAGGATACATTAAGGTTGTTGGTCCTGGAACACAAACAACCGTACCAGGCGTATTTGTAAGTGGAGATGCTGCTGACAATGTATATAGACAGGCTATAACCGCAGCTGGTACTGGCTGTATGGCTGCTATAGATGCTGAAAGATGGTTAGCAGAAAACGAATGAATTGTAAAATTATTTGGGAAGTTGATTGCAGATGAGAAGCGTTGCCAAAGAGCCGGGTAGAGTCGCGTTTGATTGGATTGTTGGCGGCATCAGGGATATTCCTGTATTTTTTACTAAACCAATTAGAAATATTTATAGTAGTGAAAGCAGGTTTGTTAAGGCAGATTTAATCGCTGCGTTAAATGTTGCTATAGTGCTTGTGCCTCAGTCGATTGCCTATGCATTGATTGCTGGTTTACCGCCGCATGTGGGTATTTATGCTGCTGTGGGCTCTTCAATTGTGGCATCTTTATGGGGGAGTTCAAGGCATTTGCAAACCGGACCAACAAATGCTGTATCGTTATTAGTTTTTTATACATTGAGTGACATACGTGATGGTGGTTATGATGTAGTAATTGCAGCTGGTCTGCTAGCAGTATTAGTAGGTGTTATTCAGGTTGCTGTTGGTTTAGCTCACATGGGAGTACTCGTTAATTTTGTTTCAGACTCCGTGATTACTGGATTTACTGCTGGGGCAGCTATATTAATTGCAGTTAGTCAATTGCCTCATTTGTTGGGAGTTGAAACTTCCGGAATGATTAGTATATATAGTACTTTAAGTGATCTAGGATCTTTTGCTAATCTTATTCATGTTCCAAGCTTACTATTAGGAGTTGGAACGCTAGTGATTATGATATGTCTTTTGATTTATAGGCCAGGTGTTCCTGTTGCTTTTGTAGGTATGATTGTATCGGCATTAGCAGTTGTTCTTTTCCGCCTAGATGAAGCAGGGCTAGTTATTCTTGGAGAAATGACTGGTCATATTCCTAAACTAGTTAAATTACCATTGTTTGATTTAGATCTAATTGGTAGATTATCTACAGGAGCATTAGCTGTAGCTGCTATTGGTTTGGTAGAAGCTATTTCTATTTCAAGAGCTGTAAGCGCTGAGACTGGACAGCGAATTGATAGTAATCAAGAGTTCGTAGGCCAGGGTCTTTCTAATATAGTTAGTGGTCTATTCAGTGGTTATGCATGTTCTGGTTCTTTTACTAGAACCGTGGTTAACAAGGTTAGTGGTGGGCAATCAAGTCTAGTTGGAGTTTATGTTTCAATTATGGTTCTGTTCGTGTTGCTTGTTTTTGGTTCATTTGCAGGATATCTACCCCGTACTGGACTTGCTTGTGTTTTGCTTATAACTGCTTGGAGGATGGTTAATAGAGTTGAAATTTGGAAAATTGTACGTTCTTCTAATGGCGATACTATTATTATGGTTGTTACATTTCTGTCTACACTATTGCTACCGCTCGAATTTGCGGTTTTGGCTGGTGTGATTGTTTCGTTTGCTCAGTACTTGGTTCAGTCTGCTACTCCTATGGTGTGGCCTGTTGTTCCTGACAATCAATTCAGGTACTTTGTGCCAGAGGAAACTAATAGCGTTTGTCCTCAGTTGGGTATGTTGGCTATTGAAGGCTCTTTGTATTTTGGCGCCGTTCATCATGTTGAGAATGCAATTAGAATTAATTCTGAAAGGCATCCTGACCAATATTTACTTTTGCTTAGATTACACTTGGTGGATAAGTGTGATGTTAGTGGTATTCACATGCTGGAATCGGTTGTTAGGAGATACAGAGATAGGGGTGGTGATGTGTATATTGTAGGTGCCAGGCCACAAGTAGTTAAAATAATTGAAGATACTGATTTTATTCATTACCTTGGTAAAGATCATTTGCTGTCTAGGCATGAGGCTGTAAGCTATCTTTTTCATTATGTAATTAATCATAATATATGTGAGCAATATTGTAACGTTAGGGTTTTTGCTGAATGTCAGCCTATACCTAAGAATGCTGTAGATAGTAATGAAGCTCTAGAATTAGGCAAGAGACATGTTGTAGTTGAGTATTGCTCGCCTGATGAATTGAAAGATTTGCTAGAAGATAATGATATGGGTGAAGGTATTAGAGTGATTGACGTGCGAGAATTGGATGAATACAATCGAATACATTTGCCAGACGTGGAATCTATACCACTTCAGAGGTTTTTAGTTGAGATGGAGATGTTTGATAAGGAAGGGAATTATTGTATTGTGTGTAGAACCGGGCGTAGAAGCGTTAGAATAGCTGAAGTTATGCGTAAAAAAGGTTTTAGTAGAGTTAAAGTGTTGTCTGGTGGATTGTTGAATTGGGAATCAAGTGGGTATCAGGTTGTATTTGAGCATAGTAGATAGTTTATGGAGTGAGAAGAATAGGAAGTGACATTTGCCCCGCGTATGCAAATACAGCCATTTTTATAGTGTTTCCTATAAATACGCTGTATAGAAATTTGTGAAAAGGAATCTTTAGTGAACCCGAGGCTATTCCGACAAGGTCAAAAAATGGATT
>DBHI01000112.1:0-20668 GCA_002296125.1 Anaerolineales bacterium UBA832
GAAACAGAAGCAGAAGTAGAAGTTGAAGTGAAAACTCCATCATGGGAACCACCATTTGTTCTTACGATTGGTTTTGTAAGAGGTTTGATAGGACAGTTTTTAGGTACCGTAATGGGCATGTTATTAGTAACAGGAATTAGGTTTATGATGGGATTGGATAATGCCTGGGCTGCGGAACCAGCTTGGGTGATTGGTGCAATTACAGGTACTATAGGTTTTATGGTGGGTGTTGGAGCATTGACTGATTGGGGTAAATGGATGATTGGTTTGGAAACTCCAATGATACATGGAGCTCCAGTTGGTAAACCAGCATGGTTCCGGTATTTCAGTGTCGATTACAATCATAAAGTTATTGGTATTCAATATGCTGTAACTGGGATATTAGTCCTTTTAATAGGCGGTATTTTGGCAATTGTCTTCAGGTTAGAGCTGGTTGTGACTGGTATGCAATATATATCGTATGAGACCTATAACTCTTTTATTAGTGCTCATGGCATTATTATGATAGTCAGTATTTTATTAGGTGTGGGAGCAATGATCAATTACTTGGTACCTTTGATGATTGGTGCATCTGATATGGCTTTTCCAAGACTCAATGCCTTTGGATTTTGGATTAATGTTCCTGGTGCTATTTTGTTAGTTACTGCTCTATTTGTCGGTGGATGGGATACTGGATGGACTGGATATCCGCCATTAAGTGCTCGTGCTCCTATTGGTGTTCAACTATTCTTTTTGGGTGTGTATATGGTTGGATTAAGTTCTATAGTGGGCTCGTTGAATCTAATAGTAACGGTGGCTCGAATGAGAGCACCTGGGATGACATTGTTTAGAATGCCTATTTTTGTATGGTCTTCTTTGTCAACTGCTATTTTGCAATTGACTGCTACTCAGTTTATTGGTTTAGCATTTTTGATGGTGGTCACTGAAAGAGTGTTAGGCATGGGGTTTTTTGATCCTTTTATATCAGAAACTGCTCGTATGGCAGGTATACCTCCTGGTGATCCTGTTCTATTTCAACATTTATTTTGGTTCTACTCACATCCAGCCGTGTATGTGTTTATTCTGCCAGGACTTGGCATTATTAGTGAATTACTGCCTGTATTTGCACGTAAACCGTTATTTGGTTATAAGTGGATTGCTATATCTAGTATGACTATAGCTTTGATGGGATTTTTAGTATGGGCACATCACATGTTTGTATCAGGTATGAGTGACTTTTTAAGGATACCGTTTATGTTAGCTACTTTACTAGTTGCTGTTCCAACCGGGATTAAATTTTTCAGCTGGCTAGGTACGTTGTGGCAAGGTAAACTTACTTTTCCAACACCTATGCTTTTCGTCATGGGAGCTATATCAGTATTTTTGATTGGTGGACTAACTGGTCCTCCTGCAGGTACTGTTGCAACTGATTTGTTTTTGCATGATACTTATTGGGTTGTTGGTCATTTTCATGCAACGATGTTTGGAGGATTTGTTTTTCCATTTTTTGCAGCTCTATATTATTGGTTTCCTAAGGCTACAGGTAGAATGTACAATGAGAAACTGGGTAAGTTACATTTTTGGTTAATGACTCCAGCATTTTGGGTACAAAGCATTGGTCAGGCTGCAGTTGGATTGAAAGGTATGAGGAGAAGAATTGCTGATTATGATCCAGCTTTAGGTGTTGAAGATTATCATTTGGCCATTACAATAGCAGGAATAATAATTGCGGTTTCAGTTTTAGTATGTATATATAATCTTTGGTATAGCACTAACAAAGGTGAAATTGCAAAATCTAATCCTTGGCGCTCGCGTTCTCCGGAATTTCAGATACCGTCTCCCATTCCGGAACACAGCTATGAAGTACCATTTGTTATTACAGCTGAGCCATATGATTATGGACTAGAAAATTCTGTTTATGTAAGTATGGAGAATGAAGACTCAGGAATGGAGAATGTTGAACATGTTTTGGATGGAGGTTAGGGATTTTTGATGGATAGTTCTATGATTTTTGGTGCTGTAATTGCATTTATCATTATTAATATATTAGGTATAGCGGTAACACTTGCTGTTGTGTTGTATCAACTTAATGTTTTGATTGCAGGTGGTTCGTTAGTAGTACCTCCTGATACTGGTCCTGCAGATGCATTAGAACGAATGGTATGGCAAAAAGAACGTGATGAGAGCTTAGCTAATAAAGCTAGATTATCTGGAGCGTATCGTACAGGTGTAATGGTATTAATATGGTTATCAGTGTTGACTATTGTGGAATTTCTTGCAAGTTCTATTGGTGTTTCTAACATAGCAATGATCTTGATTGCTTTGATGAAGGCAGTAGTCATTTTACAATTTTTTATGCATGTTTCTAGTATATGGTTAGAAGGGGACAAACATTAATGAGTACATTAAATAATTCAATACAAGAAGCTCGTTTTCAGTTGAAAAATAATCGTTTGGGTTTGTGGTTGTTTTTTGTTTCTGAGGCTTTTTTATTTATTGGATTATTGGCAGCTCGTTTTTATTTATGGGGAAATACTCGACCAGACTTAGATCAGAATCTAGGTATAATAGTTACTGTAATATTGTTGATAAGTAGTTTTTATATGAATAGAGCTGAAACAGCTATGGTTCATGGTGATAGACAAACTTTCTTAACTAGTTTGTTAGTTACTGCTGGACTTGGTGTAGTTTTTTTAGTTGGTGTAGTTGGTTTCGAATGGCAGGGTCATATTAGACCTCAGGATGGTGCTTTTGGAGCAGTTTTATATGGTATGACGGGTATGCATGCTCTTCATGTGTTAAGTGGTATTGTTTTCATTTTGATAGTTTGGAACAATGGTAGAAATGGTCATTATAATAGTGAGAGTCATTGGGGAGTAGAGGCTTGTGCTATATACTGGCATTACGTAGATTTGGTTTGGGTGTTCTTCTATCCTGCAATCTATTTGATGGGTACTGTAGTACATGTAGCACATTAATTTTCTGATCAGTAAAATCCTTATTAAATAATAAACTATAAGATGAATACTGAATTAAATGCTCTACTTCGATCTTGGGAGTGGCGTTTTGATGTTGTATTAATTGTAGCTATTATGTGTTATGTATATGTTTGTGGGTTTATTCGTATAAGTTCGTTAAGTAATGCTAGAAATTTATCTACTAAGAAAGATAGTTGGTTGTATTGGCGTTTGATTTCTTACCTTATTGGTTTGCTATGTATAGTTGTTGCATTAGTTTCACCATTAGAAGTCCTGGCAGGACAGTTGTTTTTTATGCATATGATTCAACATATGTTATTAGTGATGTTTGCAGCACCTTTGTTGTTGATTGCTAATCCGTTCCCTGTATTTTTGTGGGGTTTACCAGTAATGTTAAGACGAAAAGTATCTAGGCTATTTGTTACCGATTCGCAGTTCCGGAAACTACTTGCTAAAATCACTAGCCCGGGTGTTACTTGGATAATTTTTGTGGTTATCTACATAGGTTGGCATGATCCCGGACTTTATGATCTAGCTTTAACATATTCTGTTGTACATGACATTGAACATATAAGTTTTTTTGTTGCATCTTTATTATTTTGGTGGCACGTTACAGCTGCCGCTCCTCGTATTCATCATACATTAAAATATAGTAGAAGAGTTGTGTACTTACTTGTTACTGTGCCAGTAAATATGATTGCTGGTGTTTTTATAACATTTTCCAGAGAACCTATATATCAACATTATGTAGATGTACAAAGACCTTGGTCTCTTACTGTGATGCAGGATCAGATGATTGGAGGAATTATCATGTGGATACCAGGTAGTATGATGTTAATCATAGGTGTCATAGTGTTGGTAATCAGAATGATGAATTCCGAGGAAGGTAGTATTAACAGGATATGAGCATTATATAATAATATATTATGTGAGTTACTAATGGATTGGAAATGAACAAAATTATCAAACGTTTTTTTTATCGAGATTGGTGGTGGCGTACTTTGATTGTGTTATGTGCTATGGGAGTAATGATGAGACTTGGCTTTTGGCAATTAGATCGTCATTATCAAAAGAGCAATAGAAATATTTTCGTATTGAAACAATTGCAGATGGATCCAGTACCAATTGAAGACATTAATTTGTATAGTGCTGTGGAAAATTTAGAAATGCGTGCGGTGATTGCAACAGGTAGTTATGATTACAAAAATGAATTCGTTCTACAGGGACAGAATTTACGAGGTCGTGCAGGTGTAAATTTAATTACTCCATTGAGGTTAGCAGATAGCGATGAAGCTATTATGGTTAATAGAGGTTGGATACCTTATGATTATGTTGATTTAGGTAAGTTAGATGAATTTCATGAAATTGGTAAAGTAGAAGTAGTTGGACGGATACGAAAATATGTTTCTACTGTTAATGACGACATGACTTTACGCAAACAATCTAAGAGTATTTATGATATGAATTTACAGAATTTGCAGAGGCATTTGCATTATCCATTGTTTGCTGTATATTTGGAGGCGGAAGTTTATCATGATAGTTATGAGGACTTACCGCAGACTATGACTGTTGATTTAGCGATTAACAATGGACCGCATTTAGGTTATGCTTTACAATGGTGGTTTTTTGTAATAGTGTTGGGTTGCGTTTATGTTAGTTTGGTAAGAAAGTCGTTTATCAATTGATAAATAGTAGGAAGAATGTCTGAGAGGATTATAAATAATGAATGAAATTGTAGAGAGTATGAAGGGTAGTTTAGATAAATCTTCTTCTATTTCGTCGGGATGGAAAGAATTTTCCATATTATTTAAGTCCAGAGTTGTAGGTTTGTTGTTGTTAGCTTCTATTGGAGGTGCTTTTTTAGCTGAGAATGGTGTTCCTGATTGGAAGCTTATTTTGATTTTAATAGTTGTTGGTGGTCTTTCAGCATCTGGTTCTGGAGCATTAAACGAGTATCTAGAAAAGGATTCGGATGCGCTTATGACACGTACTAGACTTAGGCCTTTAGTGGTTGGGAGATTTGAGCATCCTATGTGGGTTCCATATGTATCGATATTAATGATTTTGGTACCCTCTTTAGTGGTTATGTTTTTTAACATTGAATTGACTATTTTTTTGTTGAGTGGTGCATTTATATATGTAGTTGTATATACTTTGTGGTTAAAGCCAAGGACGATATTGAATATTGTCATTGGGGGCGCATCAGGGAGTGCTGCAGTGCTCAGTGGTAGTGCAGTAGTGGGTATTTGGAATGATCCAGGAGCTATTGTGTTGGCAGCTTTGTTATTTTCTTGGACTCCTATGCATTTTTGGAGTTTGGCAGTTGTGTGTAGGGACGATTATTTTTCAAGCAATACTCCTATGTTACCTGTTTATTTGAGTGTACGACAGAGTTCTTGGTGGATTATGATACATACATTAGTCACTGTATTTGCTGCTCTTTGTCTTAGTATTTTGCCTGAGTTAGGAGTATTTTATTTCTATCCTATATTAGTTGTTAGTATTGCTGTTCTTTATCAGAATATTAAGTTGATTATGTGTCCTACTGTTGATGAAGCAAGAAGATTGTTTCATGGATCTAATATATATTTGGCATTAGTTATCTTATTAGTATGTTTAAATATAGCATTTTAGAATAGACTACAAATAATACTTTGAGGTATTGATGCTGTTTCTAAATTTGATTAAATGGGATGCATCTAAGTTGTCAGGATTGACTTTGTTTTCCTTGTTCACAACTATTATAATGATTGCTGTTGGTAGTATTGTTCGAGTTACTGGTCACGGTTTAGGATGTCCTGACTGGCCTTTATGTTATGGTCAGGCAATTCCTCCTTTAGCAGACTATAGTGCATGGATAGAATTTTCTCATAGAGCCATTGGAGTAATTGTAGGTATCGAATTTGTACTTATATTACTGTTAGTGATTAAGTACTATAGTCATATAAAAATCTTATTATTTGTTGCCGTTTTAGCTAATGTATTGTTTGTAGTTCAGGTAGTTTTAGGTGGTATACATGTAATTTTAGAGATTCCGCCTGTTACTGGTTGGATTCATACAGGTAATGCATTACTATTAGTTGGACTTGTTTCTGTTATTTTTAGTTTAGCAAATTCAATTACACCTGTAAATTTATTGATTATATCTAAATTTGTATCTAAGAGATTGTTTGTATTTTTTGCAGGTGTGACTTTGATTGGTTTGATCTTTCATATGTACCTTACAGAAATACTTAGAGCAAGTAATAGTGGTATTTGTGAATCGTTAAATTGCGATAATATATTGAGATGGACATCTATTTTTGTTCCTAGTTCTGTTAGTCTTTTGTTACTAATATCTTTAACTTATGTAATTGTTGGAATGGTGAATCGACCAAGAGATTTATATTTTGTGTTTGACAACTCTGTTTTTTATTGGTTGGTAAGCATTGCCGTTGTTTCGCTATATAGCTTGTTATTGTCAGGATCATTTGTTACTAGAAGTGGTGCATCACTTGCATGTTTAGGTTTTCCATTATGCGGATCGGAATCTCATGGAATTAGATATTTAGTGGATATACAGTTGCTACATAGGTATTTGGCGCTTGTTGTTGGACTTATATTATTGTGGATTGTATGGTTATGTCGTGTAGTCTTAAATGGTACGTTTGATTATATAGGATTTAGTATTGTCGTGTTACTTGTTATGCAAGGTGCATTAGGAGCTGCTAATGTTATTCTTAGGATTCCAATGTGGTCTAGGGTATTGCATTTAACTGTTGGAACTTCTTTGTGGGTATGTGTTTGTATGTTATGGACTCTCTTAACACTTATACAATACAAGAGGAATGGAATATATAACTATTAGAAGCATTGTGTTATGAAAATATCAAGAGTTTGGTTTTTGAGAGTTGTGCTATTCTTTTTTTGCTGGGTGTCTGTACAAAATATAACTTTAGCACATGGTGGGGGAGAAGAGCAGATTAAATTGCGGGAAGCAGGACCGTATATTTTGACAGTTTGGACTAGTTCTCAGGATCTGTCAGGTGATCTGCACGTTACTGTAGCAGTTAGTGATTTAGAAAATAATTTGATTTTAGATGCATCTGTGATTGTTACTATTGGTTTTGAAAATGGTGATATTTTGTCAATCAGAGAGGCTACTACATTACAGTCAAGTAACAAATTTAGATATGAAACAGATTTTAAAGATGTTGAGTCAGGTGTATATCAAGTGACGGTTATAGTTGATCGTACTGATCAGAAAGGGGTTGTTAGCTTTAAAATGGAACATGACTATGAAGAGAATGTTAAGTATAACATTACTTATCCTCTAATTGTTTCACTAGTTTTATTGTCGCTTTTTGGATTGTTTGTTTATAGAAGACGATTGACATTGAATCAATAGAAGTTATTGTTGATTTAATGTATGCTATAGTACTTCATAATATGCTATAAAAACGGTATAATGACTTACTTTTGAAATTCGGACCACTAGTATATTGCTAGTGCTGTTATGGAAGTTTTTTGATAAGAGAAATTGGGAAATTATTTAAATGTCATATAAGTCAAATAGAATGCTGGTATTGGTGGGATGTATCTTTGGATTGGCAGTCTGGATTGCATCTCCTTTTTCGGAATTGTATTTTCAAATTGGAGATACTTCAGTAGATTGGGAAGTAGAGGTTCGTCAGGGATTAGACTTGCAAGGGGGGTTGCAAGTGTTATTAGAGGCTGACGTACCATCAGATGAGCAGATTTCTCGGGATGCTATGACTGCTACTCGTGCTATTGTCGAACAAAGAGTTAATGGTTTAGGTGTTGCTGAACCAATAGTACAGAGTCAGGGAGATAGGCGTATTTCTGTTGAGTTACCTGGTATAGATAATCCTGAGGATGCGATTGAATTGTTAAAGGAAACAGGACTATTGGAGTTTGTTGATATGAAAACCAGTCCGTTACCTCCAGGAACTATTGTCCGTACAGATGCAAATACTGGATATGAAGCAAATGTTGATAATTTGGCCAGTTTTGTAGCGGATGACGATCAGATAGATTCAGACGAATTGATTTTTAAAACTATAATGACAGGTGCTGATTTAAGGAGTGCTACTGTTGGTAGAGATCAGATGACAGCTGCTTATCAGATTAATTTTAATTTGAATGATGAGGGAAGTGCTGTTTTTGCAGATCATACCGCAAATAATGTGGGTTCATATATGGCTATAGTTTTAGACGGCAAAGTGCTTTCAAGTCCAGTTATTCGTGATGCAATTACTAGTGGAAGTGGTGTTATAAGTGGTGATTTTAGTGCAGAGACAGCTAATAAATTAGCAGTACAACTACGTTATGGATCGTTGCCGATTCCTTTATCTGTAGTAAATAGTCGGACAATTGGACCAACATTAGGTCAGGATTCAGTCAGGCTTAGTATGTTGGCAGGTGCAATTGGATTTGCGACTGTTGCCGTTTTTATGTTGATGTATTACAGATTATTTGGTTTAGTTGCTGTTTTGGCTTTGACAATGTATTCCGCTATTACATTTGCTTTATTTAAGATTATTCCAGTTACTTTAACTTTACCTGGTATAGCAGGATTTGTTCTGTCAGTTGGTGTAGCTGTTGATGCAAATATTTTGATTTTTGAACGAATTAAGGAAGAGTTGCGGGAAGGAAGACAAATAGAGTTTGCTATAGATGCAGGATTTAGGCGTGCATGGCCTTCTATACGTGATTCCAATATTTCCACTATTATTACTTGTACAATTTTATTTTGGTTTGGTAGTACATTTGGTGCTAGTATTGTGAAAGGTTTTGCGTTGACACTAGTGATTGGTGTATGTGTTAGCATGTTTACTGCTATTGTTGCTACTCGTACGTTTATATATGTTTTATCGAAGAGGATTGATCTTTCTAAACGCAAAAGTTGGATAGGAGTGTAGAATTACTGCCATGTTACAAATAATTCAGAAAAGATATTGGTTTTTTGCATTCTCATTGTTAATTATTATTCCTGGTATTGTGTCTTTGTCGTTGTGGGGATTGCCATTGGCAATTGATTTTACAGGCGGTAGTAAGCTGGAGGTAGGTGTTTATGGAGCTGATGAATTAAGTACAAGTCGCATAACTGATTTGTTAGATTCACAAGGTTTTCGTGACAATGTTGTACAAATTGCAGATAGTGAAGTAATTGTAATTAGAACCAAGTCAATGGATGATACTCAGAAATCGGATGTAATCTTGGCTTTAGAAGATGAGTTTGATGTTAATGTGGAATTGCTTAGTTTTGAGAGTGTTGGTCCGGTTATTGGAGGAGAGGTTGCTAGTAGAGCAATTCAAGCAGTATTAATTGCAGCAGTGGGAATTTTAGTTTATATCTCTTATGCTTTTAGGGGTGTAAAGAAATCATTTAGATATGGTGTATGTGCTATTTTTGCATTGTTTCATGACACCATTATTGTATTAGGTGTGGCATCTACTTTTGGTAGGATTTTTAATTGGGAAATAGATGCTTTATTCTTGACTGCTTTGCTAACGGTAATTGGTTTTTCAGTTCATGATTCTATTGTAGTTTTTGATAGAATTAGGGAGAATTTATTGAAATATAGAAGGGCAGATTATGAAGAGGTAGTAAATTTGTCTGTCTTGCAAACCGTTGATCGCTCTATAAATACACAATTAACTGCTTTATTTACTTTGTTAGCTTTGGCGTTGTTTGGTGGGTCAAGTATTTTTCATTTTGTAGTGACTATGATGATAGGATTAGTAAGTGGTACTTATTCTTCTTTGTTTAACGCAGCTCCAATATTAGTAGTATGGGAAAAGAGGGAATGGCAGCGTTGGTTTGGAACCTGATAGTTGGTAAAAATTAGTATGAATTCTCCAATATTATTAGCAATAATTAGTCTTATTGCAGGTGGATTAGTTGGGTTTACTTCTCAGTACGGTGTGCGTAATGGTGCTAATGTTGTTGATTTTATTTTGGTTGATGCTATAACATTTTTGTTTTTAGCAGTTGTAGTTAGTCTAATTACTAAGACATCATTTTCTTTGAGTGGAAGAATGACAGTGTGGGCAATAATGAGTGGAGTGTTTGCTTCGTTATCAGTGTTTACAGTCTTGTATGCGTTAAAAATGGGTGGCGATGGTAGTATTGTGTTTCCTATACAATCTCTTCAGGTTGTTGTCGCTGTTGTCCTAGCGTTTGTGGTATTTCGTGAACCAGTTACTGTAAATAAATTGATGGGACTTTGTCTAGGTATTGGTTCACTTATTATTTTGTCGAGATAGTTATATACATTAATTAGAAGAGTTTTGCATAACTATTTGTTATTTTGTATTGTATCCTGAGAAATGTTTAATAAACTGGTTTTTGTTGTCCAGGTTGTTTGTCTAATCCTTTGCAATTTCTTTATTCTTGATACGGTTTTTGCCGATGGTGTTCAGGATGAGGATATTGTTCATAATGTGGTTTCAGGTGATAGTCTTAATGAAATATCCGATGTTTATAATATTAGTATTGGAGCAATTGCATACGCGAATAGTTTAGTCAGTGACATTATATACAAAGGTCAGAGGTTGATTATTCCTACGATTGATAGTCCTATTAATCCGTATCCGGGTGACAATATTAGTAGTAATTTAACTTATGTGGTTGAAACAGGTGATACTTTAGGTGATATAGCACGTACATATGGTAGTACAGTGGATGATATAGTAAGGTCTTCTGAATTGCTATCAACAGTTATTAGGATTGATCAATTTTTGACTATACCATTTATGGAAGGTGATTTTGATTTCAGTACAACAGATGCGGAAGATGAGCAAGTTCTTACAGATGATTTGGATATATTAACAAATGTTGTTGGTGATGGGCAAATGAATGAGGTTGGTGATTTATATATTTCTTTGAATCATCCAAAAATTGTGGAGCCTGTGTATGATATTGATTTAGATATAAATAGCGAACATATAGAGAGTATGTATGGACGCACTTTTTTTGATTCATACGAAAAACCTGTTGATTTTGTGGAACGGTATTGGAATAATATCGGTTCCGGAAATTATAGTGTTGGATGGAAAATGCTAAGCGACGATTTCCGTCAGAGTGTTCATCAGAATGAATTTGAAGGATACTTGAATGGATATATGAATCTGAATCTTTGTAATGTTGTTACTAATCAAATTAAAGAAATTGAATCTGATATTGAAAGGTCTCTAGTACAATTAAGAATAACTTATTTGACTGGTGAGGAATGTGCTCCTAGTGATTTTGTTATGACATTAGGTCTTACTAAGCAAATTATTGGAGGATTTTGGAGGATTGATAGTGTAACTGTTAGTATTGAAGATAATGATGTATTGATTGATATAAGTTCTAATGATGAGGATGTACTTTGGATAGATGTCAATATTGGTCAGCAGAAGGTATATGCTATGCAGGGGGATCGGAAAGTACGTGAATTTGTTGTTTCAACTGGCACTGACAAATACCCGACTGTTACTGGCAATTATAATATCTATGTTAAATATTTAAAGGCTAATATGAGTGGTGTTGATAATGGAATCCCATGGTTTTTGGCAGATGTACCTTATGTGATGTATTTTTATAGTGGATATGGTCTGCATGGTACTTATTGGCATGATAATTTTGGGACTCCTATGAGTCATGGATGCATAAATTTGAATATTGAAGATGCGGAATGGTTATATGATTTCGCAGGAATAGGAACACTAGTTTATATACATTACTAGTGTAATATTAGATCTGATGTGAAATTTTATGAAGTGGTTTGAGGAACTATTATATTCACTGCATTGTGTAAAATGCTGTACTTAATGTGATTAGTTGGGCATTCAGATATTTCTCCGTCGGTTTGTATATAGGAGGAGGGTGTACAATTAATTTCAATTGATTTGCTTCTATGTTCTTGTATTGATTGCTCATATATATGTTTTCCTGTTAATGTAAGTGGTAGTATTTTGAACATATGTAGTCTACTTAATTCTGGTGCATATATAAAATCAAGTTTGCCGTCATCAGGTAGTGCATTAGGTGTCATATAAAATATGCCTCCTGTTCTATTTGAGTTTCCTACAGATACTAATGTTAGCGAACCAGTATATCGTTGATTATTCCAAGTGATTGTGGCATTCCATGTAGGTTTTTTTATTATTGTTAATATAGCAGCTAACATATATCTTATAGTTCCTTTTACAAAACGCATTTTTTCATTTGTAACGGTTACTGTAGTTTCTAATCCAATAGCAGAATTGTTTATGAAATATCGATCATTTACTTTACCAATATCTATGGTTTTTGTATAACCATTGGTTATTGTTTGAATCGCATCATTAATATCTGTTGGAATATTGATTTGACTTGCAAGATCATTTGCTGTGCCAAGTGGTATTATGCCTATATTACATGCTTTTGAAGATTGGCCGTGAGTTACTTTATGCATAATTCCATTGATAACTTCGTTGACTGTACCATCTCCACCAACTGCTATTATGTTTGATGTACCTAATTGGAATTCTCTGTGAGCTATTTGTAGTGCATCACCTTTTTGCTGGGTAGTATATATTTTATAGTTTAAATTCTTTTGGTCTATGATGTTTTGTATTTTATTTAAATGGTGTCCACATTGCCAGCGATTTGCATATGGATTGATTATGAGTGTAGTTGACATAGTTTTGTTATATATAAATAAATATTGTAATTACTTATAGATATGATATGTATAAAGTTGCTAGACTTAGAAATAAGGCGAATCCGATTATATCAGTTATTCCTGTTACTAGTGCACTTGAGGCAAGTGCTGGATCCTGGCGAAAATACTTTAATGTTAAAGGTATTATGGTACCCAATAATCCAGCAATTAATAGATTTCCGAATGTAGCAATTCCTATAATTAATCCAAGGGCGGTATTGCCTCTCCAAAAGTATACTAATATTGCACAACTTATTCCTACAGCTAGTCCATTGAGGGAGCCAATCACTAATTCTCTACCTAAAGCTTTCCATACTTGTCGAAATGTTAATTGTTTTAGAGCTAAAGCTCTTACCATAATGGCTAGAGATTGAGTTCCAGCATTTCCTCCTAGTCCTGCGACGATTGATTGAAATATTGCTAGGAATGCTATTTTTGCTATTGTTGGTTCAAATTTACTAATTACATATGCGGATATGAATGCTCCGAATAAATTTACATATAACCATGGTAATCTTTTACTTATCATCATTTTGACTGGGCTAAATACGTCTAAATCACTATCGGCTGATAAGTTTGATAGTGCATAGATGTCTTCAGTAGCTTCGTCTTCAATTACTTCAACAATATCGTCATATGTTATGACACCTAATAACTGTGTTTGATCATTTACTATTGGTAAACTCATAAGGTTGTAGTGTGATATTAATCTTGCACATTTTTCTTGATCATCATCTACTGATGCAGAAATAAAGTCATTATTCATAATGTCTTTTATTTGTGTATTTGGTGGATTGGTAATTAATTCTCGTAATCCTAATATGCCTAGTAGAGTATTGTTTTGGTCTATTACATAAAGGTAGTAGTGATGTTCTTTATCAGGTTTAGATTTACGTAAATATGTGATACAGTGACTGGTAGTCATTTCAGGATATAGAGTTGGTATTTGCGTTGTCATTCTGCCACCAGCAGTATCATCTCGATGTTTGAGTAAAGGTAGTATTATTTCGGAAGATGACATTTGTTTTAATACTTGTGATGCTTTATCTTCATAGAGATCAAGTAGTATATCTGCTGCTTCGTCTGGTTCCATTTTATCTAGTAGGTTTGCTAAAATATCTAAAGGTAATTCTGAGGCTATGTTAGCTGCTTCATCTTCATCTAGATGTTCTAGAACAGCAGCAGCATTGTCCGCAGTCAAGTGAGGTAGCATTTTAGATTGTTCTTGTAGGGTACGATCACTAATTGCATCTGCCTGATCAGCAGGGTGGAGTGTGTTAAGTAGTTGTTGGGCTAAATCAATATCTGAGTTATCTAGAGCATTTTGGATATTATTTAGTGTTGATTCAAGATTAGTCTTCATTGTGCATAATTAGTTTGGTTATGCTGATTCAAATTGATATAGTTATTATTTTTGATCCTCAAACAGTGGAATTTGTTTCTTTTTCTTGTTTTTTTTGAGTTTTGACCTTTTTGTGGTCTGAGTTGGTGTGGTATCTGATGAATCGTATTGTTTGTTGTTAGATCTAGAATATAATATCAATTCATCTATAACCTCTTTTTTTCCAAGTGACACGAGTTGCGACCCTGATGCAGCTCTAGTCCTTAGAGGTACCTCAGTAATATTGATGATGTAAGATTTTTTGCGTGATGAAATAAGTACTATTTGTTCAGTATTGGTTTTTATAATAGTAGCTTTTGATATGGTTTGTTTTTCATCTAACTTGCATGCTTGTACTCCTGATCCGCCACGTCCTTGAATGGGATAGTCATCTAATTTTGTTCTTTTTATTTTACCAGTGTTGGAAACTATGCATATTTGATCATTTTTTTCTAACTTTAAACAAGTAATGGCATGGTCTGATTTGTGTTTAAGTTTTATGCCATTTATTGTTCCGGCTGTTAAACCAGTATTGCGTACTGTATTACTTTTAAATCTTATTGCTTTTCCCTGAGATGAAAATATCATTATGTCGTTGTTGTCTTTTGTCCAACATGCATCTGTAATTTGATCATTTTTGTTTATTTTGGCTATTGTAAATAATGATGCTGATGGTCCTGGTAGATTTTGAAGTAGTAGTTTTTTGATGGAGCCATTGCGAGTAATTATAAGAAGGGATGATTGATGATTGGAGTCACCTTCATGAGTTGAGTTTGTACTCATCATAGTAACTACTGTGGAAGGATCTTTGATAGCACTTATTGAGTCTACAGGTACTGATGATTGTGGTTTGTCGGATAATGGTATTGAGCCTACTGTTATTGATGAAGCAGTACCATTGTTTGCTATAAGATATAGAATGTCATTGCTATTGACTTTCATTATTGATATTGGATGATAGCCATTCATTGATGGTTTTTTGTTTGAATTTATTCTTGTAATATTTCCTTCTTTTGTTAAGATTACCCATGAATTTTCATCTGGTGCTAATATTTTATTGCTTGTATTTGTAGATTTAAGTATATGAGTGCGCCTATGGTCTGAGTATTTCTTGCTGACCTTCTTTAGCTCTATCGATACTTGCTCACGGATTTTCTTTGGAGATTTTATCAATGATTTAAGAATATCTATTTTTTGATCAAGTTCTTGGTATTCTTCCTTTAGTAGAGAGCTTTGTAGTCGGGATAGTTGTTTTAGTGGCATGTTGAGTATTGCATGTGCTTGTATCGTACTTAGATCATAAGTGTCCATGAGGTTTTTACGGGCTATTATTACTGTTTTTGATTTTCGTATTAATGTTATAACCTGATCTATATTATCTAGGGCTATTAATAATCCTGATATTATGTGAGCACGATCTTTTGCTTTGTTTAATTCGTATTTTGATCTTCTTTGTATAATTTCTATGCGGTGTTCTATAAATACTTTTAGCAACTGCTTGAGAGTTAATAGCCTTGGTTCACCATTTACAAGTGCTAATAGAATGATAGAAAATGTTGTTTGTAGTGGTGTGTATTTGAACAATTGATCTACCATTTTTTCAGCGGAAACTGTTTTATTTAAATCAATTACTATTCTTAGTCCTTGTCTATCAGATTCATCTCTCAGATCTGTTATCCCTTGTATTCGGTTATCACGGACCAGATTGGCTATTCTACTTATTAGTGATGATTTGTTTGTTTGGTAAGGTAGTTCTGTTACTATAACACGTTGTCTGCCTCTAGATAATTCTTCAATATGTACTCGTGCTCTGACAGTAATTTTTCCTCTACCAGAACCATATGCGCTAGCAAGTGTCTCATCATTGGAGTCGTTAATAACTAAGCCACCAGTTGGAAAATCTGGTCCTTGTATGTGATTCATCAAATCACTTGTTTGTACTTGGTCTAAATTGGTCCAATTATTTAACATCAATTCTAATGCTTTGCAGACCTCAGCAAGGTTGTGGGGTGGTATTGAGGTTGACATACCTACTGCAATTCCAGTGCTTCCATTTACCATTAGGTTTGGAAATGCAGCTGGTAGTACTTGAGGCTCTATAATAGTGTCGTCAAAATTGTTCACATATTCTACAGTATCTTTTTCTATGTCAGCAAGGAGTTGAGTGGATATTGGGTGTAATCTTGCTTCCGTATATCGCATCGCAGCTGGTGTATCACCATCCATTGATCCGAAATTTCCCTGCCCATCTAACAATGTTAATCTCATTGAGAAATCTTGTGTCATTCTTGCCATTGCATCATAGACTGCTTGATCACCATGGGGATGGTATTTTCCAAGTACTTCACCAACTATACGTGCAGATTTTTTATGAGTTGATTGTGGATTGATTCCCATATCATGCATTGCATACAATATTCTACGATGTACTGGTTTGAGACCATCACGGGCATCAGGTAGTGCTCTCGAAACAATTACGCTCATAGCATATGATAAATATGCTGCTTGCATTTCATCATCTATGTCGATGGATTGAATGTTTCCTATTTCCATATACTGTTCTCCTTAACTGTAAATTTGATCAACAATTTACTGTCTATTCGCTAAATACGATGCAAGTAGATTGCCATCTATGTTGCAAGTAGATTACCAAATGGTAATGAATATTGTTTTAAGGGTATATGTTGGTTTAGTGGCTGTGATTCTTCTGACGTTGTTGATGTCGACGTCTAAAACGCTTTTTCTTTTTCTTGTTTTTTGGTCGATGTTTATTGGATTTCGACCAAATTGAGGGTAATTTTCCAAGTGACCATTTTTTATTAGTTGTATTTGTTTTATGTTGTTGCCATATTGATGGTAAATCAGTAGGATTCCATTGATCTAATGGTGTTTTTTCAATTGTTGGTTTAATTGCGTTACGATCGCCCCATGTTTTGGGTATTTGGGGATCCCATTTGTGATTGTCTACGATGGTTTGATTTTTATCGTTTTCTTTTGATTTTTTATGACTACGAGCATTTTTTTGTTTTGATTTGTCAGACTCCTTGTTGTAGTCGAAATTGTACATGGTGTTACGTAAGAGAGGCCGTTCTAGATAATCTTCAATTTCTAGAATAATTTGTTCCGAATTTGGAGTTACAAGAAGGTGGTGTGTTGCATGTGTGTATTTGGTCAATGTTGTAATATAGATATTTGGATCATCAGGTAGGTCAAAATGTACTATATGTGAGATATCTTTAAGTTTATCTATGAATATTTGTGAGGATTCTTGGATTGTTTCAGAGTCTACTAATATTTTTAATTCACCTGTAACAAATCTATCAATAATATTACTATTATCTCTAGTAGTTATAGGAGCTGATGGAATATTTTTACTTCTCAGTAATCTGGATATTTTGGACGCACTTTGCTGATTTTTTGTAAAAATTATACATTTGGAATTATGGAACCTATTACATAGTCTTATTAGGAATTGTATCTTTATATCATTGCGTATTGGCCATACTTGTTGAGCTATAGTAGAAGGGTCATGCTCAATTGGTGAGTGATGATATTTTATAGGGTTGTTAAGTATAGATTTGTTGATGATACTAACTGATTTTGTTAGTTGTGTAGTGCATAAAATTGTTTGAGATATTCTATGGGAAAATTGTTTCAATAACAATAAATTGTCTTTTTCGCCCCTTGCAATTATTTCGTTTGTCTCAGTAATTAGAAGTGTGTAGCTATGTTGATCGGTATTCGGTGTGTTATTTATATGATTGATGAAAGTTGGTATATTTGTGATCCAAATTGGGGACTGTAGATCATTTATGTTACCTGGATCGTAGGTGGTAAATAATTGAAGATTAGTATTTTCACCAATTAGTGTTTTTATCTTTAAGGCCATACTGTTAGTATGGCCTTCACTTGGAGTGAGAATGCAGTATTTTTGTTTGGTATTGTGTGCTGATATTGCTAAATGTAAGATGGCAAGTAGTGATGCTTCTGTAAAACCAGCGCCAAGTGGGCTATTAATTAATATATTTTTTCCTGATAGTATTTCAGGAATGATTTGGCGATGGTTCGCACTAGGCTGAAAATAACCTAGATCTAATAATCTGTTAGTTAATTGTGTACTATTAATTCCTATACTGTTGAAAGTCATAATTACATTTGACAAATACCATAAACAACACACTTGTTTATTTGAAAGGATCTAGTGTGTTGTTTATATGTAATATACATCTAATTTGTTAGGTAACGTGTTATTTATCTGATTTTGATGATTCTTGGAGTTCTGTATCACCTATTACAAATTCCTCTAGGGTTTCTTCTAATATAGACGAGTCTTCAATAGCTTCAGGTATGTGTTGGTGACTTGCATAGCCAGTTCCAGCTGGTATTAATTTACCTATTATCACGTTTTCCTTTAGTCCTGTTAGAGGATCTATTTTTGATTCTATAGCTGCTCCAGCTAGTACTCTAATAGTGTGTTGGAATGAAGATGCAGACAAGAAAGAGTCTGTAGCTAATGAGGCTTTTGTTATCCCCAGTAGCATTGGTACACCAGCTGCTGGCTCCTTGTCATTAGATATAAGGTCGCTATTGATTTGTTGTAACGTATATCTGTCTATAAATTCACCAGGTAATAGCTCACTATCTCCTGCTCTTACTACTTGAGTTCTTAGAAGCATCTTCCGTATAATAACTTCAAAATGCTTGTCGTGAATGTTTTGTCCTTGTGAACGGTATACTTGTTGTACTTCTGTAAGTAAATACAGTTCACATGCTTCTCTACCTAGTATTCTAAGAATTCGATGAGGGTTTTGTGATCCTTCTGTTATACTATCTCCTGCTTTGACTTTTTGACCTTCAACTACTAAAAGACGAGCATTGGAAGGTATATCATATATCTCTTCTTCGTAGTGTTCTCTTGACACTAGAATTGACCTATCATTTCTGTGTACTTTTCCTTCGTTTTCAGCTGTTGTTTGATTTGTGCCACGAGTAGCAATAACTGCTCCTGAATCTACTTCATCAGCATCTTCAACATTGATTTTCCATCCGTTAGGAATAATGTATTCGTCTGTTAGAAGTTGACTGTTTACTATCTTTATGGATACTTTTCCGTCTTCATTTCGGAGGATTTCACAGTTACCATCAATTTCGGACACTACAGCTTCACCTTTTGGTTTTTTTCTAGCTTCAAATATTTCTTCTACTCTAGGCAGTCCACTGGTAATATCTCCTCCATGGGCTACACCACCTGTATGGAAAGTACGAAGTGTAAGTTGTGTGCCAGGTTCTCCAATTGATTGCGCCGAAATTATTCCTACTGCAGTACCCATTACTACTATTTCTCCACGTCCTAGATCACGTCCATAACACATTGCACATATTCCACGATCAAGACTGCAGACTAATGGTGAACGTACAAATATTTTCTTAATTTCTGAATTATTAATAGCGATAGCTATTTCATCAGTTATTTCTTCATTTTTGGCAACCAATATTTCTCCAGTAACAGGATTAGTGACATTTTCTGCAGAATGTCTGCCTTGTATTCGTTCATGGAATTGCTGTCCAGCTACGTCATCAGAACGTCGCACCCACAATCCATCTTCAGTGCCACATTCTGTTGCATTTATAATCACATCCTGAGCTACGTCGCAAAGTCTTCGAGTTAGATATCCTGCATCTGCTGTTCTTAGTGCAGTATCAGCTAGACCTTTGCGAGCACCATGGGTAGAGATGAAGTATTCTAATGCACGTAAACCTTCGCGAAAATTAGATCGTATTGGAAGTGGTATGATTCGTCCGGCTGGATCAGCCATAAGTCCTCTCATACCTGCTAGTTGGGCAATTGGAGTAAATCCACCTTTTGTTGCTCCAGACATTGCCATTACTCTTAGATTACCATCTGGATCGAGACCATTTTTTACCTCTACTTCTAGTTCTTTTCTAGCGTTTTGCCATAATTGGATAGTTCGATCTGTTTGTTCCTGTTCAGTTAGTAAACCTCTTTGATACTGACGTTCTAAATCTGCGACTTCTTCTTCTGTACGGCTTACAATTGTTTCTTTTATTTTGGGTACAGTGATATCAGCTACAGCAATAGTGGTGCCAGACTTTGTAGCATATTGAAATCCAATATTTTTGATTTCGTCCACTACATCAGTAGTTTCTGATTGACCTATAGTAGCATAGCATTTTGCAACCAAATCTTGTAGATTATTTTTATCTAGTAGTAAATTTACAAAATGCATCTTTTCTGGCAATATGCGATTAAAGAGTGCTCTTCCTACTGTAGTATCAATTAACTGACGCCTAGGTTCGTTGTCTAGATATCTTTTGTTGTCTTCATCAAAGTAAGTATTTACTAGAAGTTTGATTTTAGTATGTAATTCTAATTGTCCCAATGAATGTGCAAGTTCAACTTCGTTTATATCTGCAAATCTACGTCCTTCACCTTTTTTACCATCTTTTTCCATAGTTAGATAATATACTCCTAATACCATATCTTTTGATGGACCAACTATGGGTTCTCCATCTGCAGGTTTTAGCAAGTTCTTTGAAGCCAACATTAATTCATATGCTTCATTTACAGCTTTAGGTGATAGAGGTACGTGTACTGCCATTTGGTCACCATCAAAGTC
>DBHI01000112.1:20981-33888 GCA_002296125.1 Anaerolineales bacterium UBA832
CATCAAAGTCTGCATTAAATGCAGAACAAACTAGTGGATGGATTTGTATTGCTTTACCTTCTACTAGTACAGGTTCAAAAGCTTGAATTCCTAGGCGATGTAAGGTTGGTGCTCTATTAAGTAGTACCGGACGATTTTGAATTACTTCTTCTAATACTTCCCATACTTCTGGTTTGCCAAGTTCAATTATTCGTTTTGCACTTTTAACGTTACTTGCATGTTGGTATTCTACTAATTTAGACATTACAAATGGTTTGTATAGTTCTAGAGCCATAACTTTTGGCAAACCACATTGATTTAATTTCAGTTTTGGTCCTACTACAATGACAGATCTTCCAGAGTAATCAACTCTTTTACCTAGTAGGTTTCGTCTAAATCGTCCTTTCTTTCCTTTTAACATGTCACTAAGTGACTTTAATTCCCTTCGACCTCTTCTGCTTAATGCTTTTCCTCTTTGAGCATTATCTATGAGTGAGTCAACTGCTTCTTGTAACATACGTTTTTCGTTTCTTATGATTACATCCGGAGCATGTAGGTCTAACAAACGTTTTAGTCTATTGTTGCGATTTATAACTCTGCGGTACAAATCATTTAAATCAGAAGTAGCAAAACGACCACCATCTAGTTGCACCATAGGACGCAGGTCAGGAGGTATTACAGGTAGTTCAGTAAGTATCATCCATTCTGGACGGTTGTTAGAGTTACGCATTGCATCTACAACTTTTAGTCGTTTGGTTGCCTTCTTTTTACGTTGCTGACTTTTTGTTGTGTGGATTTCGTTCCATAGATCTTCGAGTAGATCATCTAAATTCATATCGGATAATATTTCATGTAATGCTTCAGCACCCATTCCTGCACGAAATACCTGTCCCCATTTCTGTTTAAGATATCTATACTGAGCCTCTGATAAGAACATCTGCTTTTTTAGATTTAGTAATTTATCGCGATCCTCTGATATTCTGTCTTGTTGTTTTTCAAGCAGATCATCTAAGTCATTTTGGAGACGTACTAATTCTTGTTCTGTTTCTACTTTAGTAGTTTCGATGTCTAATTCGATAACACTAAGTTTTTCGTCTTTCTTTTCAGACAGTTTAGTTTCGATTTCTTTTAATCGTTGTTTGACGGCTCTGTTAAGATCTTTCAAATGTTTAGCCAATATTTTTTCTTCTTTTTTAACAATGGTGATGCTTGCTGTTCTTAATCTCAATGCTGATTTGGCATGGTGGTTACGTTCGTCTTCGATAACTTTCTGAATTTTTTGTGCTTCTTGCATTAAGGGTTCAAGTTTTTTGGTTAGATTATTCTCAAATTGTGTATTGAGTGTTTCTACGCGTGCTTGTAGTTTTTCTAATCTCGTATCACGATATTGTTGTGCCGCTTCAATTTGAGCTTTTATTTCATCTAGATTTTGTTTTTCATCATCTGATACTTCTTCGTCTAGGCGATTAAGTGCTTTTTCTCTGGCTTCTTCATCTACATTTGTTACCATATACTGAGCAAAATACAGGACTCTATCCAGATCTTTTCGAGATACGTCAAGTAAAAGTCCCATATAAGATGGTACTCTTCTAGCATACCAAACATGTGCTACAGGAGCTGCTAGAGTAATATGACCCATTCGTTCACGTCTAACCGATGATCGAGTTACTTCAACACCACATTTGTCACAAGTAATTCCTCTATATCGAATATTTTTATATTTCCCACAATAACATTGCCAGTCTCTCGTAGGACCAAATATGGCTTCACAGAATAGACCATCTTTTTCGGGTCGAAGTCTTCTATAATTAATTGTCTCTGGTTTGGTGACTTCTCCAAATGACCATGACAAGATTTGTTCAGGTGATGCTAATCGTACGCGTAGTGAATTGAGACCTTTTGATTCCAAGTGAGCCTCCTAAAGACTTTATATTCTAACTGGTAGATAAATGTACAGTATTTAAGCATCTACACGCAAACATATAAAACCCACACTATTTGTTGCGTGGGATTTAGTTTGATTTATAGTTACTATTTGTTTTTATACTGCATAGTAATTATACATATTTGCATCTCTGAAGTCAAGCTTATAGTTATTAATCTGTATGTTGTATTATTTGTTTTAGTGTAATTTATAAACAAATAATCAGGTAGAATAATCTGCTTATGTGATAAAATCAATAGAATATTTAATCAATTATATAAAGATATAATGGAGAGTTTATGGAGAATATATTGTCAGTTTCATCTCCTGTTTTTGAGAAATTTATTTTATTTTTACCAAAATTAATCACTAGTATGGTTTTCTTTGTGTTGTCATTATATTTTTCTAGTATGTCCTCTAAGGGTGTAAAAAGAGCATTACAGCGTAAAGAAGTTGATACAGAATTATCTTTATTATTTGTGAGAGTAGTTAAATTAACAATTGTCATTATTGGTACTGTTATTGCTTTGCAACAGGTGGGTTTTGATTTGACTGCATTTGTAGCCGGTTTAGGAATTGTGGGCTTTACCCTTGGGTTTGCATTACAGGATGTGTCTAAGAATCTTGTTGCTGGGGTTTTGTTGCTGCTTCAACAACCTTTTGATATTGGCGATACAGTTGAAGTTGGCGGATATACTGGGGTGGTTACTAATATTAATTTACGAGCAACTGAAATTCAGACTTACGATGGAGTGATTGTTTTAATCCCTAATACTGTTGTGTATTCGAAACCAGTTAGAAATTTTAATAGAATTGATAGGTGTTGTATTGAACTTGTTCTTGAAGTTCCATATGGATTAGATATGATTATGATGGAGACAGTCATAAAAAAGACCATTTGTGATCTACCAGGAACTATTCAAAAAGATCCAGTTCCAAGAGTTACGTTTAATAAATTCAAACAGGATTCAATAGAGCTTTTAACTCATTATTGGATTGATATTAAAAATACTGGTCAGATTACTAGTATGAATGATTATGTGAGTAAATTGGATGTTGTATTGTCAAACAATGGTATATCAGCAAATATAAGGGTTATAGGTATTGACGAAACTTAATTTTCTGTTGGTTGACCTGTTTATTTCTCTAGTTCTATTTGATCACCAATTTTAATCGTTCCACCTTCTCGTACTCTGCACAACATACCTCGTTTTCCTGTCATTTCATCCTGTAGTCCAGGACGGATTTCGTCTAGTAAGTCGCAAGGGGCACAATTTAGAGCAACTTCTAGTTGTACATTACCTAAATGAAGAATTGTTCCTGGTTCCACTGTTGATATGGACATTCCATCTATTGTTATGTTCTCGCGTAATATACCAGGAGATAGTCCAAAATCGGTAAGAGTATCATTATCAATTATTAATACTTGTCGTAATTTGCGTCCTCTACTCACATCATTTAATAGTCCTTCTCCTGTAATTGCACTGACGCTTTGTACTGGTTCCATAGGGCTACCATGGGAGGTTTTTAGGAATAAATTGCTTACTGTTGGGGTAATTGATTTGTTTTCCATTTTGTAATTATAACCTATGTGGAATTAACTTATCTGATAATTTAAGGGCATGTTGCTTTTTTTGTATATAAACAATAATTTATGCTGCATTTGCGAGCAAATCAGATAGTTCAATATAATCAAGGCATCTAATATGTGTTGCCTCTAGTTTAACTGGACAAGCACAATTTGCCTGTAGGGCTTCTAGCCATCGTGAAGCACATATACACCAATAGTCTCCAGGCTTTAAACCAGGAAAACCGAATTTAGGATTGGGTGTTGATAGATCATTTCCTGCTTGTTTACTGAAATCCAAAAAGTTTTGTGTAACTAATCCACAAACAGTATGTGATCCTACATCTTCTGGACTAGTATTACAACTACCATCACGGAAAAAACCAGTAAGTGGATCTTTGGAACATCCTTCTAATGGTTTGCCTAATACATTAAGTTGTATAGGCTTGTTACCATTTGGATGATAGCCATTTATGCTCATTTTCATCGTCTCCACTTATCAAGATATGTTCTTGTGTTATTAGTTGATTTCATTTTGCCATTCAGTCTTATTATAAGAAGGTAGTTCACATCTTAGATTACTATCTTTTCTATAACCTAATGTATATCCAGCTTGAATTAATTGTTGGATTTCACTTGTACCTTCATAAATTGTTGTTACTCTTGCATTTCTCATAAAGCGTTCTACATCATATTCGTCTGAATAACCATATGCTCCGTGAATTTGGATTGCTTCGTTAGCACTGCGAAATGATGCTTCAGTAGCATGCCACTTGAGTAAAGATGTTTCTTTAGTGTTTCGTATACCATTATTTTTTAGCCAGCCTACTTTTAGATATAGTAGTCTGCCTATTTCATAAGATGCTGTCATGTGTGCAATTTTTTGTTGTACTAATTGTAGTTTTCCAATTTCTTTTCCAAATGCTTTTCGTTCTTTACAATATTTGGTACTTGCGTCTATTGAAGCTTTTATCACACCTACGCATCCTGATCCGACTGTATAGCGCCCATTGTCAAGACAACTCATAGCGATTTTGAATCCTTCTCCTTCATGGCCAAGTAAATTATCAACAGGTATTCTTACGTTTTCACAGTGAACCCATCCAGTACTACCAGCCCTTGATCCAAGTTTTCCATGTATTTCACCGCTAGTGACTCCTTTTCTATCTGTTTCTATAATGAATGCAGACAATTGTAGAGTGTCGTCTTCTGCTTTTGTTTTAGCGAACCATAACATGTGATGTGCTTGTGTTGCTAGTGATATCCATGTTTTTTCACCATTAATTACATAATGTTTACCGTCACGAGTAGCAGTGCTTGTCATGTTGGCGACATCTGATCCAGATCCTGGTTCTGTTAATCCGAACATGCCATATTTTTCACCTGTTGCTTGCGGAATAAGAAATTTCTGTTTTTGTTCTTCTGTTCCCCATTGGAGAAGACCTAATGAATTTAGTCCAAGGTGAACTGAAAGTGCTGTTCTTAGTGCTATATCAACATAATCTAACTCTTCACATACTAAACCAAGAGTTATATAATCCATGCCTTGACCTCCATATTTCATAGGAATACATAGCCCAAGAAGACCAGTTTCTGCTAGTCTTGGTAATATAAAACTTGGCATTTCGTGGTTTCGATCCGCATCTTTAATAATTGGTGCTACTTCTTTTGCAGCGAAATCACGAGCTAGTTTTTGCGCCTGATGATGTTCTTCAGATAGATTAAAATCCATATAATATATCTCCTATAAGATACATAGTTTATACCATGTTTTTCATATTCAGGTACTAATTGGATGGATTTATTCTGGACTTATACGATCATCATTTTGACTAACAATTATATTCGCTTTGTCTAATTGTTCTTGAAGAGCAATAGTTGATGTTGCTCCAGTTACATTGCGTCTTTCCAGTTGAGTTTTTACATCAAAAAGTTTTTTGATATCTAAATTAAAATGTTTACTTATGGTCTGCATTTCAATTTCCGATAGATCATTTAGTGGTTTTTGTAGTTGTTCTGACAAAGAAACTAATTTACCTACAAGATTGTGAGCCCTTCGAAATGGGATATTCTTGTCAACTAGGTAGTCAGCTATATCAGTAGCTGCAAGTGATGGTGAAATATTAGCAGACATTTTTGATGTATTAATTTGCAACGACGATATCAATCCAGACATTACTGGAAGTGTAATATTGAGTGTATCAAATGAATCAAATACAGGTTCTTTGTCTTCTTGTAAGTCTTTGTCGTATGCTGATGGCAAACCCTTTAGAGTTGTTAATAGGGACGTTAGATTTCCGATTAGTCTTCCTGACTTACCTCGTGTAAGCTCAAGTGTATCTGGATTTTTTTTCTGAGGCATTAAGCTACTCCCTGTAGTATATGCATCATCAAGTATTACGAAGCTGAATTCTTCACTTGAGTAAAGTATTAATTGTTCAGAAAGTCGGCTTAGATGGATTCCTATTAATGAAGTACAAAATAGAAACTCTGCAGCGAAATCTCTGTCGGATACTGCGTCAAGAGAATTTTCAGATACTTCGTTAAAATTTAATTGCTTAGCAATTTTTTGTCTCTTAATATTTAGTGATGTGCCAGCCAATGCTGCACTACCTAAAGGGAGTTTAGAAGTTCTTTCTTGTGTTTGTTGTAATCTTTCTATATCACGTTGTAAAGGCCAGAAATGTGACAGTATCCAAAGTCCCCAAGTTATAGGTTGAGCAAGTTGTAGATGTGTGTAGCCAGGCATAGGAGTATTTAGATTTTCCGATGCGTTTGATATTAATTCTTTTTGAAGTTCAATTATGTTTTTGATGAGTATAGAGCATGCATTAAGTACCCATAGTCTAAAATCTGTAGTTACTTGGTCATTTCTGCTTCGTCCAGTATGTAATTTGCCTGCAGTTTCACCAATTAGTTCTGTTAATCTTCTTTCTACAGCAGTATGAATATCTTCATCTTTTTGTGCAAATACAAATTTCTTTTCGACGAACTCAGTTTTAATTTGATTGAGTCCTGATGTTATAGACTGCAATTCGTCTTTACTTAGTGTGCCAGTTGTTTGTAGGGCATTTGCCCATGCTAGACTAGCTTCAATGTCTTCTTTATATAATCGTTTGTCAATATCTATGCTAGAGTTAAATTGTTGCACTAATTCATTTGTTGCTTTACTAAATCTTCCTCCCCATAGTTTCATATGCTTACTCCATTAGGTTGTGTAATCTGAATTTATTCTGACATACTCTGTTGTAAGATCTCCAGTCCATACTGAAATTTCTTTTGTTCCACTTCCTAAATCTAAGTGCACATAAAACTCATTCTCAGAGAAAATTTCTTTTGCAATTTCAATATTATAATCAGAGGGAGTACCATTATTGAAGATCTTTATTTCGTCAGTCTGTTTTCCTATCCAGAGATTACTTAGTTTAGGATCAAAAGCAACTCCTACTTTACCAGCTGCAACAATAATCCTACCCCAATTTGGGTCATGTCCAGCAAATGCTGTTTTTACCAATGGCGATGTAGCTATGCTGTTAGCAACTAAGTGTGCTTGTTCAATGCTTGGGGCACCACTTACATGAATTGTAACAAATTTAGTGACTCCTTCTCCGTCTTTTACTATTTGTTTTGCTAAGGCAGCAGTGACTTGATTTAGTCCTTTTTGAAATAGTTCTTGGTTTTTGCCTTCTGTACATGATATATTGCTAGAGCCATTTGCTAGTAGTAAAACTGTATCACTTGTGCTTGTGTCTCCATCAATAGAGATTTTGTTAAAACTTTTATTTACAGCTATTTTTAGCATAGATTGTAACCTAGATGCTTCAATACACGCATCTGTAGTTATACATCCTAACATTGTTGCCATGTTAGGATGTATCATACCAGATCCTTTAGCAATTGCTCCTATACTTATTGTCCCTTCGGGTAATTTGATATTAACTGCAAAATATTTTGGTATCGTATCTGTAGTCATTATTGCTTTTGCACCATCAATACCGCCATTGTCGTTTAGATTGTTAACTGCATTGTGAATGCCTTTTGTGATTTTTGACATAGGTAGCTGTGGACCTATAATACCGGTTGACATAATTAGTATTTGATTAGGACGACATTCTAGTGACTTGCTAGCGACTTCTTGCATTTTAGTAGCATTATTAAAACCTTGATCTCCAGTGCATGCATTTGCTATTCCAGAATTGGCCACTACTGCTCTAATTGCTGTGTTGTTGTCTTTGAGAGTAATTCGATCTAATTCTACTGGTGCACCTACAACTTGATTTGTGGTGAACATTCCTGCTGCTGTACAATCTTTATTAGAATGAAGCACCATAATGTCTGCACTATTAGATGGCTTTATTCCACTGGTTGCAGTTCCTACTTCAAAACCTTTTACATTAGTAACAGTACCTTCAATAATCGATCTAATCATATGTATATATATTAATCCCGTTTAAATTTAGTATAGTCTGGTGACTTTAAGTTTTTCGGAATTGTTTTATTTTTGTCAATCATTGCTTTTACTTTCATTGGTAATCCGAATAGATTGATAAATCCTAGCGCATCCTGTTGGTCATATACATCTTCTTGACCAAATGTTGCAAAATCTTCTCGATAAAGACTATTGTCACTTGCTCTTCCTAATGGTGTAACAGTACCCTTATATAGTCTTAGTTTTGTCCAACCAGATACTGGTACTTGTGTTGTACTAATAAATTGTTGTATAGATTCGCGCAATGTATGATTCCATTGTCCAAAATATACTAATTCAGCATATTTTATAGCTACTTGTTCTTTGAAGTGAGCAGTTTCTCTGTCAAGACACAGTGATTCAAGCTCACGGTGTGCAGAATATAATATCGTTCCACCAGGTGTTTCATAAACCCCTCGGGATTTCATTCCAACTAATCTATTTTCAACCATATCAACTCTTCCTATTCCATGTTTTGCACCTATGGCATTTAGAGTCTCAATTAATTTTTCTCCACTGAGTTTAATATCATTGATTGCTATAGGAGTTCCTGATTGGAATTCTATTTTAACTGTTTCCGGTTCGTTAGGAGCCTCTATAGGTGAATTTGTCCAGATAAACATGTCTTCTTCTGCTTCATGAGACGGATCTTCAAGTGGGCCACCCTCATGTGATATATGCCATAGGTTTCTATCTCTACTATATATAGATTTTTTAGTAGCTTCTACTTGTATATTATGTTTAGCAGCATACTCTAATGCATCTTCTCGGGATTTAATATGCCATTCTCGCCATGGTGCAATTACATGTAGATTAGGATTTAATGCTTTGTAAGTTAACTCAAATCGTACTTGGTCATTGCCTTTGCCAGTTGCTCCATGTGATACTGCATCTGCCTTTTCTTCTTCTGCAATTATTACTTGCCATTTTGCTATGAGAGGTCGTGCGATTGATGTTCCCATTAGATATTTCTTTTCGTAAGTAGCTCCTGATTGCATCATTGGAAAGAGGTAATCATTTGCGAATTCAGCACGTAAGTCTTTTACTATACATTTGCTAGCACCACTATTTAATGCCTTTTCGTTCAAACCAGTAAGTTCTTCACCTTGTCCAATATCAGCACAGAAGCAGATGACTTCGCATTTGTAATTTTCTTTGAGCCAAGGTACTATGACTGATGTATCGAGTCCTCCAGAATATGCTAGGACTACTTTAGCTATTTTTGGTTTAGACATTAGGTGTGTGTCTCCTTCATTTCTCTTGATTTATGTAATCTAAATGTGTTGTTTAGTTGATTTTGGTCTGAGTTTCTTATTAGGATCAATTCTACAGCCACTTCGTCGCAATTATCCTTGACGGGGCATTGATCACAATCACGCCAGATTTTTTCAGGAAATTGTTCTCGATTGCTCAATGTAAATCCTGCTCTTTCAAAAAAACCTTGAGCCCTTGTAAGCGCAAAAAGTTTTGGTATTTTCCTCTTTTTAGCTTCTATTATTATTGCTTCAAGTAATTTAGCTCCTAATCCTTGTCCCTGCAGTTTATCGGATACAATGAGTGATCGTACCTCAGCAAGGTTTTGATTGTACTTTAGTAGTGATACACAGCCGACTATTGTATTGTTAATTTGGACAACTAGCCAGTCATTAATTGTAAGATCTATTTGAACCTGGGTACGAGGTAGTACATCTCCACGCTCAGCATATAATTGCACTAAGTTGAAAATATGTAGTGTATCTTCTGTTGTAGCGTGTCTAATGTTCATTATGATACAAGTTGTTTCTCAACAATATTAATTGATTCATTTATTATGTCTATTGCTTTATCAACATGTTGTTGGTTGATTATTAATGGTGGACATAATCGTATTACATTTTTTCCAGCACTAATTATTAGCAAACCTCTTTTTGATGCTTCTTTGATAATAGGTTCAACTTCATATGTAAATTCAATTCCAATTAAAAGTCCACTACCACGTATTTCTATTATTTTATTTGAATCTATCTTTTTTAATTTACGTAGAAGATAGTTACCTATACTGTCAACATGTTCTATGAAATTAGGTTCAGATACTCTGTCAAATATTATTTGAGCGGCTTTGGATACTAATGGTCCTGCAGCAAATGTACTACCATGATCTCCTGGTTGAATAGTAGATGCAATTTCTTCAGTAACTAGTGTAGCTCCTATTGGTAGTCCTCCTGCTAGTGGTTTAGCTAGTGTCATTATGTCAGGATTAACGTTATTTTTTTGGTAAGCCCAGAGATATCCACTCCTAGCTAGTCCACATTGTACTTCATCAAAGATGAGTAGGGCGTTATGTTGATAGCATAATTCTCTCAATTTATCCAAGAAATCCTTTGTTGCAACATGAATGCCACCTTCTCCTTGTATTGGTTCAATTATGACTGCACATGTATCATTTTTTATAGCTGCAGCGGTCGAATCAATGTCATTGAAGTGGGCAAATTTTACATGTGGTATTAATGGTTCAAAAGGTTCTCTATATTTTGAGTTTGAAGTTGCTGATAGTGATCCTAATGTTCTTCCATGAAAACCTCTTTTAAAAGCCACAATCTTGGTCTTATCATCTTTACCAAATTTTACTCGAGCATATTTTCTAGAGAATTTAATTGCTGCTTCATTTGCTTCTGTACCACTGTTACAAAAGAATACTCGTTCTGCGAAAGAATTATCTACAAGTCTCATAGCTAATTCAACATGTTGTTTGGAATGATATAGATTGCTTATATGAACCAATGTATTGGCTTGACTTGATACGGCATTTACCCATTCTTTATCTGCATAACCTAATGCATTTACAGCTATACCAGCAGTGAAATCTAAGTATTTGTTGTCTTGGTCGTCAGATAAATATACACCTTTACCATGGGTAAATACAGGCATTGGTCGAGAGTAGGTTGGTACTAGTAATTGCGATTCAGTTAAAACTATATCTAATTCAAGGGATTCTTTAGTCTTATCTTCGTTTGTGTTTTGATCTGAAATTATTTTTGTGCCTGTATTGTTAGACATACTTGTTGTATTAGTAATGATTACTGCTTTTACCCCATCGTTTACTGCTTTAATTGCAGATTTAACTTTTGGTACCATTCCTGATTGAATTACTTCTTGATCTATAAGTTTGTTTGCTAAACTAGAATCAATTTGCGGTAATAGCTTTTTATTATTCATGATTCCAGGCACATCAGAAACAAAATATAATTTATCAGCCTTAAGTGCAATTGCTAGAGATGCAGCAGCTTCATCGGCATTAACATTGTAGTGTTTTCCATCTGCACCTAATGATATAGGAGAAATGACTGGTGTAATACCTTTCTCAACTAGATCGTATATAACTTCTATTCTTACTTTATGTATTTCTCCAATCAATCCCAAATCAATATTAGGGTGGTATTTTTGTTGGCATTGAAACAGTTTTCTATCAATTCCACTAATTCCTAGAGCATCTATTCCATTACTAATTAGATTATTGACTAGTTGTTTGTTAACTGTTCCAGAAAGTATCATTTCAGCAACTTTAATTGATTCTTGATCTGTTATTCTCAATCCCTCAACGTATTGAGGTTCTATGTCTAATGCTTGTTGTAATTTGGTTATGTCACTTCCACCACCATGTATTATCGCTATTGGATTGTTGTCTTTCTTAATTGTTGCAGCAATTGATTTTATGAAAGTTTTGTCATCTAGTTTGTTGCCACCGATTTTTATTATATTCATTATGAGTTTTCCAGTCATATTAGACTTAATGTTTCTTTAATATCAAAAGATATATTCATATTTTGTATTGCTTGTCCAGCTGCGCCTTTGACTAGATTGTCAATTGCAGATGTGATTATTAACAAGTCATTGACAACAGTAATGTTTATAGTACATAAGTTGGTATGTAAAACATGCTTTAAGCTAACAGGTTCTTCCGGATTAAGTATTTTGATAAAAGGTTCTTTAGCATATTTTTGAGAATATATAGATCTAATTTCCTTTTCTGTAAAGTTTGATTTTAAGGGAAAATAGATTGTCGACAATATGCCACGAGGTACAGGTAAGAGATGCGGAGTAAAAATTATGTTTGGTAGTTGTAAGGTAGTTTTTTGTATTTGTTCTTCCATTTCTGGTATGTGTTGGTGTGACTTTCCTATTTTATATGCTTGAAAATTTCCTGACACTTCTACAAAGTGTAGATTTTGTTTGGGAGTGCGGCCAGCACCTGATACTCCTGATTTAGAGTCTATGATGATGGGCCTTGTTGAGTCAAATTGATTTTCTCTAATCAGTGGTATTGTTGGTAACAATATGCTTGTAGGGTAACAACCAGGATTAGCAATTAAACTAGCATTTTTGATTTTAGATCTGTTGATCTCACTTAATCCATATACTGCTGTTTCCAGTAGTTGTGGAGCATCATGTTTAATGTTATACCATTTCAAGTAGCTATCAGGAGATTGTAATCTATAATCTGCACTTAGATCAATCACTTTTGTACCAGATTCTAAAGCATTTTTAGTAAGTTTAATCCCAGATGTATGAGGTAAGCATATGAAGACTACATCTACTTCTTTAGTATTTATGTCTTGAGCATCATTTAATAATATATTTGGAGCTTCAGGATGAACATTGTTTAATGTATTACCGTTATGACTTCTAGAAGTTGCAAAGTTTATATTTACTAGTGGATGATTTGATAGATGTTTGATTAATTCTAAACCACTATACCCTGTAGCTCCATAAATTCCTACTTTTATCACTGTATTTTCTCCTAAATAAACAAAAAACCGCCAGATGTCTGGCGGTTTTGAAATTATGATTCATCCTGCGCTAATTATTACACGCTGCATGCCAGATCATTGATCATGTAGATTATACGGCTACGGCTGGCAGAGAGCAATAAGTTCATAGTTTACATTCTAACAAACTTCCCATGATTGTCAATAGTAATGAATCAATGATT
>DBHI01000081.1 GCA_002296125.1 Anaerolineales bacterium UBA832
CAGTAATTGGAGCAGGATACGTAGGATTAGTTACTGGTGCTTGCTTCGCTGATTTAGGAAATAAAGTACAATGTTTAGACATTGACAAAAATCGTATTAATAACCTTAAGAAAGGTGTCCTTCCTATTTATGAACCAGGTCTTGAGGAAATTATTAAACGTAATATTGATGCAAACCGCCTTGAGTTTACTACTGACTATAAATCAACTATCAAAAACAATGAATTTGCATTTATAGCAGTCGGCACCCCGGAAGGAGTAGATGGTGAAGCTGATTTACAGTATGTTCGACAAGCTGCTACTGAAATTGCTAAACATATGGAAGAATCAATAATAATAGTAAACAAATCCACTGTGCCAGTAGGTACAGGTGACTGGGTAGCTGATATTATTAATGACAGTCAAACTAAACCTATACCCTTTTCAGTGGTCTCATGTCCAGAGTTCTTAAGAGAAGGTAATGCCATACAAGACTTTATGAATCCACACCGTACTGTACTTGGATCATTAGACGCATTTGCTGCAGATCAAGTTGCTCAATTGCATTTGCCATTAAGATCTCCTATTATCATAACTGACCTGCGGACTGCAGAAATGATCAAGTATGCATCTAATGCGTTTTTAGCAACAAAAATTTCATTTATCAATGAGATTGCTAACATTTGTGAAGCACTAGGAGCTGATATCAAAGAAGTTGCTGTAGGTATGGGAAGTGATCCTAGAATTGGATCAGCATTTCTAGAAGCTGGTATTGGCTATGGAGGAAGCTGTTTTCCAAAAGATGTCAAAGCTTTAGCCCATATGGCATCAGAAAAAGGTAGTCACCCACAATTATTAAATAGCGTAATGGATATAAATGCTGATGCTAGATTAAAAACATTAAATTTACTCAAAGAATTACTTGGTCCGGATCTTACGAGTACTACTATAGGATTGCTAGGTCTTGCATTTAAGCCTAATACTGATGATGTACGTGAAGCACCATCACTAGAAATTATATCTAATTTAATTAAAGACGGAGCTAATGTAAAAGCGTACGACCCTGTGGCTATACCATCCGCTTATAAAATAATCCCTAATATCACTTACTCCAATAATCCATATGAACTTGCTGACGGATGTGATGCGCTTATTATAGTCACTGAATGGAATGAATTTAAGCAACTTGACCTAGATCAAATATTAACAGCCATGAGTGGAAACATAATAATTGATGGTAGGAATATATATTCCCCTAAAGACATGTACGAACAAGGATTTGTTTATAGAGGCATTGGTCGAAGCTACAAAAGTCAACCTTAAAACTAAATCTAACACTCAATGTCATCTATAAATAAATTTCGCCTTCGCAATGGTCTAACAATTGTTTTACAAGAAATGCGCTCTACTCCTGTAACTAGCTTCTGGGTATGGTATAGAGTTGGCTCTCGATCTGAACACACAGGTATAACAGGTATCTCCCACTGGGTTGAACACATGCAATTCAAAGGATCCAAATTATATCCAGATGATACTGCAGATAACATCATTTCGCGTACTGGTGGAATATGGAATGCAATGACGTGGATTGATTGGACAGCCTATTATGAAACAATGCCATCGGACCAAATAGAATTAGCAATAGAATTAGAAGCTGATCGCATGACAAATTGTTTGTATAGAAAAAAAGATGTTGAATCTGAAAGAACTGTAATAATTTCTGAACGTCAAGGATATGAAAACCAACCAATATTTCTCTTATCTGAAGAAGTACATGCAGCAGCATTTCGAGTGCATCCATATCACCATGAAGTACTTGGTGATCAAGTAGATATCGAATCAATAACCAGAAATGAACTCTTCAATCATTATCGTACGTTTTATAATCCCTCAAATGCTATAGTAGTAGCCGTAGGTGACTTCAAAACATCACAAATTTTAAAAACTATTAGAACACATTTTGGCAAAATACCTAAAGGAATTATGCCTAACTGTTTCACACGTAACGAACCTACACAAAAAGGTGAACGAAAAGTTTATCTAAATGGAGAGGGAAACACAGCCTACTTACAAGTTAGCTTTCGATCTCCCTCCGCTACCGATCCTGATTTTTTTCCTATGATAATATTAGATAGCATCTTATCAGGAGCCAGTTCACTAAACATGTTTGGCTCTGGCATTAGCAATAAAACCAGTCGATTGTACCAAGCATTAGTTATGGAAGGCTTAGCTGCAGGATTTAATGGTAGCTTAGCTGCAACTATAGATCCCTACTTATACAGTATTACGTGTGCAGTTAGAAATGATAAGACTATTGAAAAATTAGAACAAGCCCTTAACATTGAACTAATCAGAGCTTCTGATAAACCTCCAACCCATCAGGAATTAATAAAAGCAAAAAAACAAGCAAAAGCTATGTTTGCCTATAGTGCAGAAAGTGTAAGCAATTTAGGCTTCTGGTATGGTTTTGCTGAAATACTAGAAAACCACAACTGGTTCACTAATTATCTAGATAAGTTAGATGCAGTCACATCACTAGATGTACAACGAGTAGCACAAAAAGTGCTTGGACCTAATAATCGAACAACCGGTTATTATATTCCCAATAATATTAAGGCAATATAAAATGCAAACGAAGTTAGAGAATTTACCTGGTCCAAACAACATTAATCGTAGGACGCTACCAAATGGAATAACTATTTTAGTTAAAGAAAATAGACAAAGCCCATCAGTAGTGATAGATGCCTTTTTGCACGCCGGATCAATTTACGAACCAAATTCAAAAGCAGGTCTTGCAAACTTTGTTGCTAACATGTTAATGCGTGGAACAACAAATGCATCTTTCGAAAAAATACATGAAGATCTTGAATCGGTAGGCACAAGCCTATATTTCAATTCAGGAGTACATACAGTTAATTTTGGTGGTAAAACACTTCCTGAAGAGATAAATTTACTTCTTGAAACTGCTGCAGACATTGTTCGTAATCCTATTTTTCCTGAGAAACATATTGAACTATTACGTTCAGAAACTCTAACTGGTTTGATGATACGATCTCATAATACTCGATCAATGGCTAGTTTAACATTCTACGAATTATTATATGGAAAAAAACATCCATATGGTTACTCTAATGTTGGCTATGAAAATACTATCTCGAGTTTAACCAAACAAGACCTAATAGATTTTCATTCCCACAACTACTCACCAGAAAATATGATAATTACTGTTGTTGGAAATATATCAACTACAGAAGTAACCAAACTAATACTCAACTATTTTGGTGACTGGAAAAACAATCAACGTACACACATAGCACCAAGTCCAAAAGTAAAGTCTCCAAAATTCTGCAACAAACATATAACCATTGCTGGCAAAACTCAAACAGACATAGTGTTAGGATATGTTGGACCTAAACGAACTGATCCCGATTTTCAATCAATACGTATCGCTAACAATATTTTAGGAGTATTTGGCATGTATGGTCGACTAGGTAAATCAGTTCGCAAAAAACATGGTTTAGCTTATTATGCCTTCAGTAGAGTGGAAGCCAACTTTGGTTCTGGAACATGGAAACTAATAGCGGGAGTAGACCCTAGCAAAAAGAATAAAACTATCAATGTAATGCTAGAAGAGATACACTCTCTTACTAAAAAACTAGTTACTTCAAAAGAATTTTCTAATACAAAATCTTACATACTAGGAAGTATTCCGTTACAACTTGAAACTAACGAAGGAGTAGCTAGCACATTGTCTTCTATGGAATTACATAATTTAGGTCTAGACTATTTACAAAACTTACCTGAACAAATTAATCGAATCTCTAGACCAGACATTCGCAATGCTGCATCACGATTATTAGAGACCAATTCATATATAATTGCTTCAGCAGGACCAAAATAACATGCTAAGAACAGGAATTGATTTAATAGAAATCAAACGTATAGATAATCTAATCGTTAGACATCGAGAAAGATTCCTTAATAGGGTCTATACTCAACAAGAAATAATTGACTCAATGGGTAAAACACCTTCGCTAGCTGTCCGTATTGCAGCCAAGGAAGCAGTCTCAAAAGTACTAGGATGTGGAATAGGACCTATATCATGGAAAGATGTTGAAATCCTAAAAAATGAACATAACATGCCTTATGTAAACCTAATGGGAAATGCGCAAATTCTAGCAAATGACTTAGCCCTAAACAAATGGTCAGTAAGTTTAACGCACTCAACTGATCACGCAGGTGCTATTGTAGTGGCTATATCATCATAAAATTATGTTGTTTTACAAATAAAGTTGACTGAGGTACAACGTACATGGTAGAATGCCGACCCTAGTACAATTTACTGACTATATCAGACCCGGAGGGATGGCCGAGTGGACGAAGGCGGTTGTCTTGAAAACAACTGTGGGGGTAACCTCACCGGGGGTTCGAATCCCTCTCCCTCCGCCACTGTTATACAATGGGGAGGTGCCGGAGTGGACGAACGGGGCCGCCTGCTAAGTGGTTGTCGGATGTAAATCCGACCGAGGGTTCGAATCCCTCCCTCCCCGCTAGTTACAACATTTAGCTCTTTCACAATATTAAAGAATTATTATATGCCCTCGTAGCTCAGCGGATAGAGCACCTGGTTGCGGACTAGGGGGTCGCAGGTTCGAGTCCTGCCGAGGGCGCCTCTACATATAAACCATAAATTATACTAATATAATGAACAAAATACTCATCATTGGTGGAGCGTCTCAAGATATATTACACATTAATAACAAATTGCTTAAAACAATAGGAGGTGCTGGTCTTTATACTGCACTAGGTGCTAAAGCTGCAGGAGCAGAAGTAGACATGTTTGCCCCTTTACCAAAACCCATACCAAAACTTATGCAGCCAATCACAAAACACATTAATTGGATAGGTCCTTCTGTAGCACAAGAAGAAATACCTCATTTCGAAATTATGTATGACAAAAACTGCGTGGCTACATATACCACCGTAGAACCAAGAGCTGAAGCTAAACTATCTCCTAATGACCTTCCAAAGGATCTATCAAAATATTCTTATGTCCATATCGTACAATTAGGCAATATTGATTTGCAATTAAGAATGCTACTTAAGTGTCGTCAAAATAATGCAAAACACATATCAGTCAGTGGTGGACACAAACTTAACCATAATGAAATAAAGAAATTAAAAACACTCATAGATGATGCTGATTTATGTTTTATGAACGAACATGAAGCTTCACAAAATTTGGGTGTGTTAGAGAACATTAAACTAAAACCTAACAAGATTCTCTTTGTAACACATGGTAGAAACGGCATCAACATTCTACAAAACTCTACAATACAAAAGGTCAATGTTTTGCCACTTGCATCAGTAGATCCTACTGGTGCTGGTGATTCGTTCTGTGGAGCCCTATTATCATATCTTGCCAAGCTGCAACATCCTATTCTCGCAGCTAAAAATGCCTCCAAGATAGCTAGTATAACTATCAGCCATGAAGGTGCTAAAGGTCTACTGAGTTCCCAACCAAAGCCCAACAATCTAAACCCAAAATCAACCTCAATAAATATTGATTTGCTCCATAAAATTGCCAAAACAATGAGCGACAACAAAATTGGTCAAATACCTTACACATTTACTGGAACCCATCATCCTAATATAGGAAATCCCCATACATTAAATTTCTTCTTTGCTCTAACATTACAACAATTTGGATTCTGGTACAGCAACAAGACAAATTATACTAAACCAATGATCGCAAAAATCAATAACCAACTTTTAAAGGGTTCTGATTTTGTCCAACATGCGTATTATCGTACCTTAAATAACGATCCTGATTTTTTTACAGTTGATAGACAAGCTAACTTGTCTATAGATGAACTTAGACATACATTTTCTGATGACAATGGTGATTGCCCAATGCCAAATATCGAGTCACATTTGTCAGAAGCACAAACCTATGGAAAAGATATGTTAACCTTGAAAAAAGAACCAATTGACATTATTAAACAGATTAGCAAATCACAAACCCCATTATCAGATTTTCTACGAATCCTATGGCATATTGGTGGATATAAATCTGATCCTTTTCAAAAAAAAGCATCATTGCTAGCTTACATATTAATTAATAGACCAGAAAAGTTTATAAAAGTGAGTTCAGAAGACAAAGAATTACCTTGCATTGATTATCATCTTATGCGCTCAGCACTTCGAACAGGCATGGTAAGAATCAACGATACCAACCTTTCACAAAAAATCATCAATAGAAGTTTTGTTGATCATGAAGAAGAACATAATATTAGATATAATGTTTATAAATCAATTCAAATTCTAGCTAGCCTATCTAATTGTTTAAATATGGTTTCTATTGATCAATTCTTTTTTGGAATGCGCAACACATGCCCAGAAATGACTGCTCCTAAATGTGACAACTGTTTGTTAGATCCTATATGTATGAAAGAAAAAAATCTATTCCAACCTGTTATACGTACTACTCATTATTAGCAACAAATTTCATTAACTCTTTTCGATCTGGCATCGCACCTGCTGCGCCTGATCTAGTTGTACTAAGAGCACCCGCTGCAGAACCCCAAACCAATGCATCTTCTATACTTTTCCCTTCAGAAATAGCAACCGCTAAACCGCCATTAAAGGCATCTCCAGATCCCACAGTATCAATAGCATCTACTTCAAATGTAGGCATAAAAGTTCTTTTAGAACCTTCTAAACAAAAAACACCTTCTGAACCTAGAGTCACTATCACTGTATTCACACCTCTATGATGCAACATATTAGCTGCTTCAACAATATCCTCACGAGAATCTGGCTTAATACCAACCATCATTTCTATTTCAACTTCATTTGGAGTTATAATGTCTACAACATCATACAATTCATCAGGTAATGTAGCTGCAGGTGCTGGATCCAAAATTACTTTAATGCCTCTTTTATATGCTGCTCTAGCAATAGCTAAATCAGCCTCTACAGGCACTTCCAACTGTAACAACAAAACCTTTGCATCATCAAATAAAGTCTCAGTTCGATCCACGTCAAGTTGATCAAATTCCATGTTAGCACCTGATAACACGATAATTGTATTATCTCCATTATCATCAACGCTAATCACCGCTAAACCACTTCCTTGATTTTTAACTACTTCTATGTTCTTAGTATCAACACCATAATAATTTAACTGATTTATAACTTCATTGCCAAATGTATCGTTACCTACATGTCCAACCATATTCACCTTAGCACCTAATTTAGCTGCTGATACAGCTTGATTAGCTCCTTTACCACCTAATGCCATAAAATAGGTGTCTCCTAACAATGTCTCCCCTTTTCTTGGCAGGTGAGTTGTATATGCAATTAAATCTGTATTTATACTACCATATACAATAACACTCATCTATTCATCCTTATAAACATTTTATATCATGCTCTTTTATACCATACACCTGTCCATTCTGGCACTACACTCCAAGAATTTTCCCTTATCATATCACTAAGTTGATCACCAAAAAAGAACTCTGTATTTTGTATAGCATCTGTTTCATCCTCAAATTTATAGTCGGTCCTAATTTCATGCCTAGTAAAATCCCATGTATTTTCAAGCCAATCATAATAATCAGACAACTCTTTAGTAGGTGGTGATGCAATATCACTACCTGTAGTAAGCGTTTCCATAATAATCATGACTCCTCTGCTACGTATAACTCTATGCATTTCAGTTAATATTTTGTCTAATCGTATCATCCAATCGATATGCCAACTACAACTATGACCTAATGCCCAACCTGCAGTTATCACATCAAAACATTTTGTCGATAATGGCAACAGTTCTGCATTAGACTGCAATAACAACCATGAACCAGAATGGATGCTACGCTGTCGCACATTTTCCATCAACATATCCCAATATAAATCTAAGCCAACAACATGTGTGCTTTTTTTGGGTAACAATAATGGTATTCTACCCGAACCGGTACCAATGTCTAAAATACTCTTAGTATCTAATGGTAATAATTCCCTTATCAGCTTAGAAAGATTGTCATCAACATCTTCATGTTCTATCATGCGATGATATTCAACTGACATATTATTATATATATATTTAAAATGATCCATAAATCCAACACATTAGGATGTTACATCAAAACTTTTTCTATTTTTGCCTCGTAATCCAGTAGCCACTGTTTATCTATCTCGGGACTAAATGAAGCAAACACACCATTCATAAGTACTGTACGTACTTGATCCCAAGAAAAACCAACATCATTGAACAAATGTCTGACTTCACCACTTGTATATGCCTCTCGATCATTTGTGCCTGATAACAATAAATTATCTGAATTAATACAAACCTTAATGCCTGCATCAAACATTTTTCTTATTGGATGATCCTTGTAAGAAGGCACCTTCCAGCCAACATTACTGGTCAAACAACACTCAACTGTAATTCCTAGTGAAGCAACGCGCTCCATAAGAGCATTGTCTTTACACAAAGTTATTCCATGCCCTAATCTCCTGGTTCCTAAATCAACTGCTAGTTCAATATTTCGTACAGTATTTTCTGGCCATTCTCCTGCATGAAGCGTAAAAGGCAAATCTACATCAACTGCTTTCTTTATCCCATCTTCATGAATATTTAAAGGAAAAGCACCCTCATCTCCCGCAATATCAAACCCTATTACACCCTTACCAATCCATGACGCAGCTAATTCTACCATTTCACATGTATGACTTACTCCGTATGAGCGTAAAGCACAAATTATGATACCACCTTTAATATCATAAGACTTTTCAGCATCCTGAAAACCCGAAACTACTCCTTCTACTACATCATTTACACTTAAACCCTCAAGGGTATGCAAAGCTGGACAAAAACGAATTTCTGCTAATACAACATTATCATCTCGTAGTTTCTTACATAAAGACCGCGTTGCTTGTTTAAGTTCCTCTTTTGTCTGCAAAAATTGGTTACAAAAATCAAAATTAGACCAATTAGAATTAGTTGATACACTATCACCTATATGCGATCGTTTGCTTTTTAGCACATGCAAATATTCGCGAAGTTTTGATGCTTCTACTGGTAGCTGTACACCCCTATCTACAGCACGTGATGCTATAAAATCTGGATCAAGAGATCCATCAAGGTGTAAATGAAGTTCAGATTTAGGAAGATCAAATGCAATATCCATCTATAAATACCTCCTTGAAATTATAAAACTAATTATCTCTATGTAAGTGAATATCCTCGTCCAGATATTAACTTGTTTATCTCTCCAACTTTCGGTACATTAGGACCTGTACCTATCCGTGTAACTGTAATAGCTCCTGTAGCATTTGCAATCACTCCTGATTTATAATGATCATATCCTTTTAAATAACTATATATATATGCAGCAGCGAAAGCATCACCTGCACCCGCAGTATCACGAACGATAACATTAAAACCTTCTACATGAATCTCTTCCGAATTTGAATTCAAAATCAAACATCCATTTTCACCTAATTTAATCACTACAGTATCCACTCCCAAATCAAAAAAGTTTTCTGCCGACTGTACTATAGAATCACATTTCATCCATGTTGTTATTTCTTCTTGTGTAGTTAATACAACTGTGCTAAATCCAATCGCTGTATTAATCACAGATCTTTCAATTGTAAAAGCTGCCGGCCCTAAATCAAAAAAAATTGGGGTTGATTTGTTGTACGCATTTTCCAAAATATTCAAACTGGTAGCGGACGAAAATAACGAATCTGTTCCCAAAGCATAGCTAGTACAAAAAACACCCTTGTTTCCTTCTAACATAACATCTAAATCAATATCCGGTGCAACTGGTTTTCCTTGTCCTAAAGCACCAACAAATACATGTTGTGCTTCTTGACTTAACAATTCTATCGATATAGTTGTAGTAGCATTATCCACGGTATACACATAATCTACTATTACTCCTTCAGTAATAAGCTGCTCAAGCAGTAATGATCCCAACCAGTCTTTTCCGATTGCACCTACCGCACCAGTAGTTAATCCTAATCTTGCAGCTACTATCAAAGTGTTACTAGTTCCACCAGCTACGAACATACATTCGTTAGACAACTGATGCTTACCAGCACATAATGGCAGCTCATTGATAGGTACCACCAAATCCGCAACTAAATCACCAATACATAATATCTTCATAGAACAGGAGCGTTACTTGTAAACAACGATACTGCTAAACAATATTGTCATCCAAATATAAATATAACAAATACTAAATAATTACAATTCAACTTGTTTCGTCTGACACAGCCAAAGATGCTCTATGTCTTTTCAGGGTTTGTCGCCTATATCCAACCAAAGTAACACCAACACCTAACGGTAACAACAAAGCAAAAAACAACTCATTAGAAGAAGCTGACCTAACAATATCTAATGTGCGACTACTTCCTCCAAGAAAAATTTCATCTTCACTACGTAAACTCACTATCATATCCTGAAGAGATAAATGCACCTTTACCTTAAAAGCTGAGAAATCAGGAGCTCTTTCTCTCATACCCTGTGATACACCCTCAACAGCTCCTAGAATCTCATACCCTAATGCTTTGCCGGGTGTTTGTCTCACCATATAATCTTCAAAAGCAACTTGATCCTCAGCCTGATACTTCTCAATAATTTGCAGATTATATTTCTTCCCATCATCATTAATGTATCTACCAGGCTGACGCTCTCGCCTCTCACCAATGAAAGTCACATCATCAGCCATACCATCTCGCGAACTCCATGAATAAGGATTGTCTGGTCTTGGTTTAAAATTCTCTTCCTTGACCCATTGCCAATCTGTGTTTGCGATATTTGGAGATTGTGGGGCACTCAAATGGGTATAATACTGTTCCTTATATTCACTCTCAAAAAACGGTTCCAAATAAAGCGTATGATTTGGACGTACATACAAAAACTCCCCTGGATTATAAGTCAATTCCGGTGTAGTCCATTTGTCATCAGGTATAACTGTATAGCCCACACCTACTCTTTCTGCATTAAATACAACCAACTTCTTGACACTATCAGCAACAATCTGACCCTGTTCATTCCGCAATTGAATATCATAATTACCAGACTTCAAGTTCACTGGTACTCCTTTAAATACCTTAGTACTAGAATAGACAAAATCAGCAGGCTTTACTGGTCTAGATACTAACACATCAGCTTCAGAAGTAATTTCACCAGCATTCACTCTCTCTGTAAGTGTAGTTTGCCAATCACGATCTGCTTGATAATATTCTGAAACAGCAAATCGATATTCTTTTAGCGCTTCCTGCCAGTCTGCATATGCAGTTATAGCATCTCCCCCTAAATAAATTTCAGCTTCTCCTTTAGTAATACCTTCGCGGTACTGAATTACATACTCTCTAGGCTGTAAAGAAGCGATTAATTGTCCATTTGATCTGATTTCTAAAGTGCCTGAAATATCTTCATTCATACTATCAAAATCAGCCTTATACTCATTAGTAACTGCCCAATAGTAAATTAATGTTTTACGTGGTGAGATCATACTCACCCGATCTGCAAGTATGTAAACAGTATCAACACTAGGAGGATAAAAAGTACCCTGATATATTGTGCCATTATATGCATTTACACCGTAAACAAATTCTTCTCGTCTCTCTGAATCAGTTTCTGCAGTTACTGATGCCAAGCTATTATGTTGTCCAATTACAAGTAACAACAAAGCCAAAATAACAGCGTATATCCTTCTCATTGACGTACCCCTCGTAATCTAAGACCAATGATACTTCCTGCAACAAACACAAAACAAAAAATGATTGAAAATCCTATCATTCGAACAAATACAATCATATTACCTCTTAACATCTCGTTTACTCCATAATTCAAATAAGAAAAAGGAGACAACCAACCAACTATCGTTTGTACTAAACCAAGTAACTGTTGCAATAACAACACAGGATTATAATAATCGGACTCAATAGCTATATTAGATAACCATACTTGTGACCCTTGAAGTAACAATATACTAACTATTAATGTCAAAAACACAAGAGTAGCTGATCGCACGCTAGTAGATATTGCTGAAATAAACAATCCTATTGATATAAGATAACCACCAGTAAACACGGAAAGTAATACCGTCATAAAAAAACTGTTTGTCATCTGAACACCAGCTATTCTCGATATCAACAAAAAACACAACAAATAAAGCACAATGACTAAACAATATATAGAAAAGTGTGCTACATATTTACCAATAACATAAGAAGCATGATCTACAGGGCCATAAAACAATAGCTCCAATGTGCCGCTTTCTCTTTCACGAGATATAGACACCACAATAGAAAATGATAAATACACTCCTGTAAGTATTATTGCCCATCTGTATGGAAAGGAAAACAAATCAGGCATCGGATAAAGCCCATTAGCCTCAATGTATGTAAGATAATTCCTCAAAATAGTAACGGAAATCAATAGCGAAGCAAAAGTTACTACATGTAAAACTGGTCCAAACAAAGATATTCGTAAATCGCGCTTATGAATAACAATCGCAGCACGTATTTGTTTATAGAAATTATTTAAGTCGCTCATTACTCTTCACTTGTACCAGATAGACCAAGCACATTTTCATCCGTAAAAGTCATAAATGTCTCTTCAAGACTTGCCTTAATGGTCTCCATACCTATTATTGTAGTGCCAGACCCAGTAACTACTTTTGAAATTTCTTCCCGATGATCTTCGCTAGCGTCAAGTCGAATCTCTATATGAGATCCTTCAATCTCATGATCTACCACACATGTCATTTCCGCTAATTTTCCTGACAACGATTCTGGAATATGGGTTACCTCAACGTTAACACGAACAGATTGATCAACAGAATAACGTAATCCATCCAAATTGTCCTCCACTAACAAATTACCTTTATACATAATTGCAATTCTGTCAGCTGTGCGTTCTATTTCTGACAATATATGTGATGAAATGAAAATAGTTGTTCCAGTTTTTTTCTGTTCCTCAATCAAACCGCGAATCTGCCTAATACCGTGCGGATCCAAACCAGACACTGGTTCATCTAAAATAAGCAGTTCGGGTTTATGTAATAACGCCCTGACAAAACTAAGTTTCTGCCTCATCCCTCGAGAATATTCACTAGGACGTATATTGGCGTACTGTCTAAGACCTACATTCTCTAACAAGTCATTTATTCTATTTTCTTTAGATTCAACCATGTAAAGATCAGCGTGAAATGACAAAAACTCCCATGCAGTCATCTCATCAAAAAAGTATGGGTTTTCTCCAACAACTCCTATAGCATTCTTAATCTTAAAATAATCGTCATTTAATGTATTGCCAAAAAGAGACAAGTGGCCAGATGTCGGCTTCACTAAGCCTAATAACATAGCGATTGTAGTACTTTTACCAGCACCATTAGGTCCTAAAAATCCATACACCTCACCTGGTCGCACATTTAGTGTAACTGACTTAACAGCTTCAACTTCTGGATATGTCTTTTTAAGCTTATTAGTACTTATCATATTCACATTATACTAGGACTGACTTAATTATCAACACCTTGATTTTGAACAATTACCTCTGGTATTCTACAATATTATTCTTAGCATTTTCTAATCTGCGAACCGCTTCACTTTCTAAGGTGTCATCAAACTTGGGTACTCCAAATTGTTCTAAAGCAAAACTAGCACTTACAGACCCTCTCAATGCTGCCTCTGGTAACTCAATACCGTTAGCAACAGCAACTAGCATTCCTCCACAATACGCGTTCCCTGCTCCAGTAACATCCACGATCTTCTTGGCTATTGCAGGAATATACCAAGATCTACCTTCTTCAGTTGCTAAAAACGATCCGTTTTCACCCATCCTGATAGAAACTATTGACGCCCCCCACTCAATAAATTTTGTTGTCATATCTATAACTTCAGTACAATTAGTCAACTCTTCTGCTTGATCTATATCGGGTGAAAACACATGTATCTTTTCTAATAAACTTGAGTATTCTGTTGTATCGCACTTCATGTGATCAGGAGAAGGCTCCCACAACAAACAAGCATCTGGATTTGCATCAAGTAGATCATCAACTAAATTATTCAGTTGAGATAAATCTCGTCCCCATATCAAATGAAAACCCTTAGCATTCTGATAGTCAGTAGGCATTTCATTAAATGTAGGAGTTTTATCAAGAAACTCATCAATATCTGTACGCATAATTTCTGTTCGCATACCATTTTGTTCAAACAATTGCCAAGCCCTAGCTGTATTATAATCATCCCGTACAATAATTGCCCTTAAATCTACTCCTCCCAAATTACTTAGACTATCTTCATACACAGATTTTGGTACATCTCTACCTACAGAAGCCACAAAACCTAATGCTTTTGACCAAACTCGCATACCAACCAATGCATGTGTACCAGACCCTCCAAGCACACTCATATGCGTAGACCCATCCCATAAAACAATATCATCTATAATAAGATTAGAAAATGTAACATAATCTGGTCTCATAATCCAAGCTCCTATGTTGTATTATTAGACTTAATATACATAGCATGTCTAATAATATAAGTTCCTAGTATACCTACTACTAAACATAATGCCCATAGTAATCTTGTATTCCCTACAGTCATAATCAGTCCGGCAACGAATAATCCGAGCGAAGGTCCTAAACCATGCAAACTAGAAACATAAAGTGCCTGACCTGAAGCTCTCCATTCTACAGGTAAAATTCGATCTACGTATATTACACCTATACATAGCAAAGATCCAATTGCTATACCATGTAATGTTTGTACATATAGTGCCACTAAAGAATCAGTTATCATCATATTTAAAAACCAACGTAAAGGCAATACACTTAGCCCTACTAAATAGGTAATGCGCAATCCCCATTTACGTATAAGCTTCTCCGCATAACTCATTATAGGTATTTCAGGAATTGCTGAAATCGCAACTGTAGCACCAATCATCCATGCTGACGCATCTAACTCATTTAAATATACAACTAGATATTGATTAGTAATTCCCAAAGTAACACCAACACAAACAATGCCTATCAGTAAAACACGCAACTCTATATGTCCTGATAACAGAGATAATCCATCTTTCCATTGAATATTTGAAGATACCTGCCTGTCTGGCAAAAAAAATGAAATAACGCCCAAGATGAACATACTTATAGAGTAAATATAAATAGTTAACGATAAGTTGTCTTCAAATAATAATCCTCCAGCAAAAACAGTAGCTAAAACAAAACCTACTGATCCCCACAAACGAAATTTACCATATTCATCTTGCTTACCTCTACTTTCCAGATGACTTAATGCCAATGCGGCAACATTGGGATGAATAGGAGATCTTACAATAGATATTATTGCAACAATTAACAATAAAACCCAAAAACTGTCAGTGAAGATTAAAGCTAAAACTAATACAGATGTAACAAAACAACCAATTGTGACCAATGTTTTAGTTAAATTTAATTTATCACTAATAAGACCCCAGAAAGGCTGCGAAATAAAACCAGCAAATGGTGTGATTGCCAAAAGATAGCCAACTTCTATACTAGTCAAATTCTTTCTTATAAAAAACATGGCCATATAAGGCATAAATACCCCAACACCAATAAATTCAACTGCATAAAAAACCTTAAACCATGATCGAATCATAAAATTTGTTTACTTTTAAATTAAAAATACCTAGTAAAAATAAAAATCAATTCTAACTACTAATTATTTGTAAATAGACTTTTCTTTTACGTGGACCATCAAACTCCCAAAACAAGATTCCTTGCGAAGATCCTAAACACAACTCACCTGAACTGATAGGTATACTAGTACTATTACCAACAATACTTGTCTTTATATGTCCAGATGCATCTGATGGTGTATCAAAAATATGCTTGAAATCAACCCGAGTTGGTACAATCCTATCTATTTCCTCTATAAGATCCACTAATGTTGGAGGATCCATTTGCGAATTTAATGTTATTCCACCAGTCGTATGAGATGAATAAACAACACATATACCTTCTATAACACCTGAATCAGCAACTGCTTCCTTTACTTCATCTGTAATATTAATTAAGTCCTGTCTTTTATCAGTACTTACATTAACAATAATCATTATTAACTCCTTACCATTTTAATTGATTCCACAAAATCGCTTCCTATAAACACTTATCAATTCATTTGATAATGTTTTCTCCACGACAACGACTGAGACACTGCTGTAAGTACAGCATGTGATTTAGACAAATTCAACAAATCAGCAATATGTGCTCGCGGCGTCTTCTCAAAGTGAGAATAAGCCCCAGGAAAACCTAATAAAATAACATTCTGTGTAGACATCATTGCTGACACACAATCACTACGACTTACATACGATTCGTTTTCCCTCATTCTAATATCTTTACCATCTAACACAGATGATAATTCACGCATTGCTGCTAAAACATGTGGAGGTGTAACTCCTCCTCTAGTTCCACTAGCAAATCCTGCAAACAAAGACCCATCACCACATCCTGTAACCTCTACAACATCTCCTGATTCATTTAACAAAGGTTTGACTTCGTGTAAGTCTGTGACAGACATAATTGGTGGCAAATCCTGTAGCTCGGTTTTAGATATTAAGCGCCGACTACCTCGCGCAAAACCTGTATTACCTACTCCTACAACACCTTCTTCTTCATCAGATAATACAATTAATGCCTCCACATCAAATGCCGATAATGCAATCGCACTTAGGACCAAAGCAGCACAACCAAAAGCATCATCTACTGATCCATAGACCATTCCTGTACTCCCATCCAACGTTGCTTCAGTTTGAAAAACAACTCTACTCGACAAAGGCAAATCATGAACATCTGATTTAAATGAACAGTTGTTGTTTTCATCAGTTACAATAATTCCTTCAGCTCCAGGAATTAAACTCTGTGACTTATCATCATATACTAACGCAATACCTTTTCGTTCACCAGGAACAATTCTGGGTTCATGAAATCTTGTTAATGGGTATATACCATTATTAATAGGACCTGTCAGATAACTAATGTTATCCAAATGCGCAAAAGACCAAATAGGTTTACTGCTTTGAGAACCTAAATTGATACAAACATTCCCTGTATTTTTATAGTTAAGATCTAATTCTATATTGCTCCCTAAAACACCTCTAGAACTCCAATCCTCTAAAATGTTTTTTACAACCCTTCCTCTAGTATATCTAGCACTAAGAGTAGGGCCGTACGTATCGGCTATCTGCTTAAACACATTGAAGGCATCATCTTGGTTTAATACCTCATCTAAATGAACAAACAATTTCTCATAATGTTTAAGTACTTCATGTATCATCTATTTACTCCCCAACACAATATTGCGCTATTCCATGTTATTTAAATTTCGACATATCACTTCGAGAAACTATTGTACTTGTCTTTATTGTATTGGCATCATCATCATCATATACACCTTCAAAGCCACGGAAAAACTTCTCCCCAATCTCATCTGCAAAATAAGCAGAAAACAATTCAGTAGCTACAGGATATACAATTGGTGAAAACATCTCTGCAACATCTCCAGCTACAGGAAGTATGACATCCACATTTGGACCGACAACGTCATCACCTTCAGGAACAATTCCTATAGAATAACGACCAACTCTATTCATAGGTCCTAGAATTTCAGCAGCTCGATTATGACCACGACCACCAGGAGAAATCACAAAAGTAGGTGTATCTGTATCAGCGTTAGCAAAATACTGTAAATGAGCCCACTCTTCAGTATCTTGACCCATAGCATGACTGCCCGCTGCTTCTAATAATTTTGCAGCTCCAAATAAAGCTGTAGAATAATTGGGTCCATCACCCACAAAAACAAAGTTCTTGCGATCGCTAGTAGCCTTAACAGCCTCCAAAACTTTATCACGACATTTTTCTATGGTAGCTTCCACTACATCTCCAATATCCACAATACTTTTACGCAATCCTCCTGCTTGATCTTGTGTAATCTCTCCCCTAACTTCTGCCAAACGAATAGCAATTAGATATAAAGCTATCAAAGATACCCTATAAGATATTACACCTGGTGCATGATCATATGCCGGAACAGAACAATCTAACACATGATCTGCAATAGATGCCAATTGTGATTCTGTATTTGCAGTCACAGCTAATGTAGTTGCACCAGCATCCTTTCCAATACCAAGAGCTTCTCTAGTTCTTGCAACTCCACCAGATGCTGAAATACATATTAACAAGGGATTCCCAGGAAAAGCGCTTTGATTAACTGCCAAATTATACCGAGCAGCAGTCATCGCATTTAATGGCTCTGTGGAAATGCCCGCCAACTGCTCAAAAGCTAATTCTGTTGCCACCGATGCCATGTGAGAATCTCCACATCCAGTTGTAACTATATGTTTTATTGACAAACAAAGCTCATGATCTAATAATCTCCGAATCCTATCATCAATTATCGGGGTTTGCTCACGAATAAGATTGGGTAAAGCTTCTACTTGTTTTATCATATTATTTGACATAATTTAACTCCTTTAATTTTATTTTATAACCCAATGTTTACTTTATTGTTTTTCATCATTTGATTCAATAAACTCAAATGTCTCTCTACGTGTTGGCAAATGACCCTTAGGACCAAGACCAGTAACTGACAAAGCGCTTGCAGCACAGGCAAACTCAAGACGTTTCTCCAAAGAATAATTAGCTATAGTACTTGTCAAAAAAGCTGCATTAAAAGTATCACCTGCTCCGGTAGTATCTACAACAGAGACATCGTATCCGTTATGAGAAACTTCCTCATTTTTGTTCACCGCATAAGCACCATTACGTCCATGAGTTACAGCTATCGTGTGAGGACCATATTCCATAAGTTTACGCAAATTAGAAAACTCAACTGACTTTTCACCCGTAGCTGCTTTATATCCATCAAAATTGAAACTCAGTATATCAGTATAAGGAAGAACTAATTCAATAAAATCTTCATCATTACAAGCAGTATCTTCTACATCAATCATAACTTGAATATTATTAGTCCGCGCCTCCTTGGCCAATTTCAAAAACCTATCTCTAGGTTTTGGCCAAATATACATATAATCAACATCACTTAAAGCTAGATTAACCTTATCTGAACTATAGTTTGTTTTTTTATTAGGTACAACTATAATTGCCTTCTCACCTGTAGGATCTAACAAAATAATTGTAGCATATGTGTCTCCAGATACAACCTCCACACATTCCGTATCCACATTATATTTTTCCAAATCATTCTTCACTAAATCTCCATACTGATCAGTTCCAATATGAGACAATGACCTTACTGAAAGACCTAGTTTACTTGCTGCACAAGCAAAATTAGGTTCAGGACCTCCTGGCAGATATCCTACCAATTCACTTAAAACTTTTTCATCATGTCCTGGCAGTCGATCCACACGCAATACTATATCAATACACAATCCACCGACTGATACAACATCAAACTTTGAAACTTTATTATCATTTGCAGATATTCTCATTGTTTAATGATACTCTCTATAACCTTACTATGTAAACCTCTTGCTCTTGCAGACAAATCTAAAGTAATTTCAGGTGCTCCCACATGTTCCATTATAAATGAAGCGCTAATAGCAGCATTAGCACCCGCATGTGCAACATCATAATTAGATGTACACCATCCAACTAAGAAACCTCCACAAAACGCATTTCCTGCACCAACTGTATTAACAATCTCACCTGCACAAGCTGGTATTAGCCACACCTCACTAACACCTAATTGCACAACCAAAGCACCTTGTTTACCCATACGTACAACTACTATTTCAGGACCAAACTTACACAACCATCTACCTGCTTCAATAGGATCACTGCTGTTTACTAGAACCTCACATGCTAATAGATCAGGTGAAAAAATCGTTGCATATTTTAGACACCGAATAATACTATCAATGCGCTTTTGGTTAGTATTTTTACTAACAATTGGCTCATAACTAATTATAGTACCTTTACTATAATATCTCTCGATTATACGTTCTTCAATCTCAGATCCTCGACCAAGAATATGTAATCCAAAAAACGGATTGTCTGGCAAGTCATTGTCATCAATTGTCAATTGTTCATACCAAGCATTTGATGACAATCTAGGTACTTGCGTACGCTCATGCTGAAGATCAAGTATTTGCCAAGCTCTAGGTGTTGGTAAAGATGTAACTTTAATATATTGACTACTTAACCCTTTTGCATCTATGAGACTAACATCAAAATCAGACCCAACTCTTGCCACTATACTAACTTCTTCTGTCCAAATACGTGCTCCTATACCTGCATAGAAACCACCTCCACCTATTGTGCCCATCGCGGTATTACCATTTTCATAAATAAGATCATCAACAATAATACCACCTAATGCTAGATAATTTCTATTCAACTAACGGTCTCTCATATCCAGATGCAATTCGATTAGATGCTAAATACAAACTATACATTTGTACAGTAGGAAGAGTCAACAAAGATGACATAGGCTCGTCCACTTCAGGTACATATACCACTGAATCTGCTAAATCAGCAATTGAGTTCTCGTTATCATTTACAACAGCCACAATATACGCACCTAGTGTTTTTAAATCATCACAAGCTTCCACTACTCTCTGATATCCTTTACCGTATGGTGCCAGCAACAAAACAGGATCACCGGATAAAACAGTACAACCACGTAAAGCATGATGATATTCTTCAACTGGCAACGGATGACCAGTGAACTGAGGACCTTCTGCTAACAGTGCAGAAGCAGCATAAGCAACGCCAACATTTGGTCCACTCCCAATAATTGTGTGGAGCCTATGTAATGAACCATACTCTCCAGCACTACTGAGAGCATCTTCACAATTAGACAACAATTCTATCAACTGATCCGGTATTACAAATAGACTATCCATTAATTCCAAATACATCTTACCATCAATCTCTGAATTATCTTTCCCTAATACAAGAGCTAATTTAGTTAACAAACTCATAGTAACCGTTGTAGTCTGAGTCGGCATGCCAAATTTAGTAGCGCTAGGATTTATACTTTTATTTGGCCGCTCCAAAAACGGATTGCCTTCGTAAAATGTATCACTAATACCAATAACATATGCTCCTGAATCAATAGCTCGATCCAAAGCATCCCAAGTAGTAGTAGGTCTACCACTAGAACTTATCACGACAATTACACTTTCCTCGTTAGCAATATTACTACCGTATACAGCAAACTCATATGCCTGCATAGGCACAGCTGATAAACCTGCATATTTCTCAAACGAATAACATGATGCCATACTAGCAAACCAAGAATCTCCTGATCCTAGCAACAAAATATTTCTCACTTCTCGTTTCCTTAAATCAGCAACAATCTCTTCAATGACACTCTCTTGTGACTGTAATTCTTTACGTATTACATCTGGAGTTGCACAAATTTCTGCCCACGAATCCTTAATAGGCATCCATACATTTTTCTCAGAATTAACTGCATTATTTATAATTTTGGGCATATCAATCATTTCAACTATAACTCTCCTCTTTTCTGTAAAAATTTATCGATATTATTACTTGTATAATGTTGTACTATTCAAACTTGAGATTATTTACAAACGTTTGCTTCATACTATCTACATCCAAATCAACAACAACTCTAACTCTATTTTGTATAGCTACCTCTAGGCCACCTTCTTCAAGTGCAGCCATTTCTGGTGGACGTTGATCAATAATTGTTTGACCTCTAGTATATTTACCGTTAAGTTCAACTGCAATTGGCAACTCTTTTACCACTATCGCATCTGGATTTAATACACATGCTACCGCACCAGCATCACCAATGCTAGTTTGATTACCAAGTTTTGCATTGTGAGCATTATCAAGATCTCCAAATCTATCTAACATAGACAACAAAAGTCTACCACTTAAAGACACACGATGATTATCAGACTTCGCCAAAGATTCAATCTCGAATCGATCAAAAGCTACCCTTACAAACACATCCCATGTATATAACAAAACAGGTATTTCCGCACTAAACACAATATCAGCTGCTTCAGGATCCTGGCGAATGTTAAATTCACTTGTAGGAGTAACATTCCCAGCCCCAACAGCACCTCCCATAACAACTATTTCTTCTATATTTAAGCTAACTTCTGGATGTTTCCTTATTAATGTAGCAATATTAGTAAGTGGACCAAGAGCAAATATAGTAACTCGATCCGCAGAACTAGTAATTTCTTTTCGCAGAAATTCTACAGCATGTTCATCCACAATTTCAGATTGAGATATTGGCAATTTTATACCACCCAAACCATTCTCTCCATGAATCTGAGATGCATTAACCATTTTCTCCAGTAAAGGTGTTTGCATACCACGCGCAACGGGTATATCACTTCTGCCACCAAAACTAATGACATCAAGGGTGTTTCTAACAACTGCATCAATAGGCACATTGCCTGCAACACAAGTTATTCCTTCAACATCCATGTCGGGTGCACTTATAGCCAAAAGTAATGCTAACGAATCGTCCACACCAGTGTCAACATCAAGATACACTTTTCTTTTCATAACAATCCCTAAACCTATTTACTGATATTGTCAACAAAAGTTGAACGAAACACTTCAACATCTAAGTCCATAACTACTTTTGCAGAATTAGTAATTGATTTTTGAATATGAGGCTGCAATCTACTCAAACGATTTTTTCGTTGGTCAACCACTGTTTGCCCTCTTGTATACTCTCCTTGAAGCTCAACTGATATTGGTAAAGTATTTGTTGTGATTGCATTTGGAACCAACAAACAAACCACCGCTCCTGCATCACCAATTCCTGCAAAATCTTCTCCTTTAGATACTAAATATGAAGATAGCAATTGTCCAGCAAATCTTTTACATATATTAGAACTACTAGTCATTTCTTCAATCTCACTCCTATTAAAAACAACCCTTACAAACACATCCCATGTGTATAACAAAATAGGTATATCTGCACTAAATACAATATCAGCTGCTTCAGGATCCTGGCGAATGTTAAATTCAGAAGTTGGAGTTATATTTCCTGAACCAATTGTTCCACCCATAATGACTAATTGTTCGATTTTGGTTTTTACATGTGGATACATATTAAACATAGTAGCAATGTTAGTTAATGGTCCTAATGCAACAATAGTAGCTTTGTCTACTGAATTGTCAATTTCCTCAGCAAGAAATTCAACTGCATGTTTCTCAATAGGTTTAATAATACTATGCTTAACATCTATACCACCTAAACCATTAGTACCGTGTATTTCTGTAGCATTAAACATCTCTTCTACTATTGGACTTTCCATACCAATAGCAACAGGAATATCTGAAACATCTGCAATACTTAATACATCTAAAGTATTTCTAACAACATCTTCCAAAGGCACATTGCCTGCAACACATGTAACACCTTTAACATTAAGCTCAGGTGACCTAGCTGCTAACAACAATGCTAATGCATCATCTACTCCTGTATCCACATCTAAGAACACATTATTTAGAGACACAATAAATTTCCATTATTCGTAACTAGCTTAATACATACGTAGGGTATCTAATAAAAGTGCAAAGAAACGATCACTGTCAATCTCTACTGCTACTTCAGTGTTAGCTGGTTTAGATTTAACTGATCCTGGTCTGACATCACAAAGCGTCATGCCATAAGTATGAGTTCCTGTTGTCTCAACAACCACATGCATAGGTTCAAATTGAATCATGGTAGGTTCTATAATAGCAGCAACAGCACATGGATCATGCATAGCCGCACCATCATGACTATGCCTTGTACTTGTACTCAAATAAAATGTCAACAAATCAGCAACTACTTGTGCAGTTGGATTGTTCATATCACGTATCTCGTCAATATGATTTTGTTTTGCCAAAACTTGTCTAGTTAAATTAAGTCCAGACATCAATATTGGAATGTCTGACCTAAACACAATATCGGCTGCCTCTGCATCCACATATATGTTAAATTCTGCTGCAGCAGTATAGTTGCCACTTGTACTACTACCACCCATAATACTCATTAACTTTATACGATCACGCAACTTAGGTTCCTTCTGAAGAGCCATAGCTATATTAGTCAATGGTCCCATTGGTAAAAGCACCAAATCATCCATAGACATGGCGGTATCTATAATAAAATCGACAGCATGCCCTTGTTGCAACTGAGTACTCGGTTCTGGTATTTCGGCACCATCCATACCAGACTTACCATGAACATTAGACGCATATACTGCCTCACGAAATAACGGTCCGTCTGCTCCACGATACACTGGTATATCAGTCAAATTACCAAATTCAACAATTTTTAATGCATTAGTTGTAACGTTATCTATAGACTCATTGCCTGATACTGTTGTAATACCTAATACATTCAAATGCTTTGCAGCTAATAATATTGCCAGAGCATCATCGTGACCCGGATCACAGTCAATAATTACTGCTGTCATTATGAGCCTCCCAGATTGTTTGTAGCAATATTTGTCAGACCTTCAGCAAGTTCTACAATATCAAACTCATCCTTAGCATTTGCTTCCCAGAATGTATCAAACATGTCTTTTGGAATAGCGTCCACACCATTCAATGCTCCAGCTAATGATCCTGCTATAGCAGCAATTGTATCTGTATCATTACCTATATTGGTTCCTCCTACAATTGATTCCATTGGATCCCCTTGAGCAAACACAAACAAACCTATTGCTGCTGGTACTGACTGACAAGCATCAACAGAATTTCCTATCGTATCTTCGATTAACCTAATTGCATCAGGTAAGGACTCTGCCTTCAAAGCTAGATTTACAGCTAATTCACTCCTTGCCAAAATACTAGGTCCAGGTACTACACGGGCACGCTCTTTTGCCATCTCTTCACCACGACGAGCACCATATAAACAAGCTTGTACAACGGAAAACACATCAGCATCATCTTCAAGTGCATGAGCAACACCAGCTGCTATAGCACATGCAGATGAAATAGCAATTTGTGTGTTATGTGAAGGTATACAGGTAATAAATGCGGTTTCACAAGCTCCATCCAAATCTCCAGGATGTATTAAACCTGCTGGAGCAACTCTCATAGCTGCTCCGTTAGTTGCTCCATGAGACGCCGGCTGTCTATCAGAAGTACCAATACACCCTACTAAATTAGGGTCCTTACCCTCTTTTAAAGCCTCTACAACCAGACGTGTTGTCGGTCCCATATTACCGACATGTGGCGATTCATCTGCCCATTGTAGCAAGCAATCTACCCAATCATCATAAGTCAGATTACCATTACATTCTATAATCTTGTGTGCAAGATAAAACATCTGGCTTGCATCATCAGTAACCTGACCCAACTTATTACTTTCAGCTCCTGACCAAGTGTCTGGAGGAGGCTGTTGAAATGTTCTTAACGGACCATCAAATTTAGCAAAGATTTCAGTATGATGCCATTGCTCAGTAGCAGCACCAAGTGCATCACCCATACCTGCACAAGCTAATCCACCAAGTATATGTTTATATAATTCCTTCCCATTTGCCGCTTTACTCATTTCAAATTTCCTCCTACTCTCTCCAAATACATTTTTTTCATCCTGTCTGCATCAACTCCTAAACAAACATTAATCGTGGCCTCTTTACCCCAATGATTTTTCCAATCAGCAACTGTTTGACCCGCACAAGGATGGTCTCCTTTCATAACACTTACTGATAATTTTTTTGTAGTAAACAGACTAGAATCGATTAAATAAGCTATAGCTGAAGAATCGTGTACAGGCATATAATCCTGCCCAATCCTTTCTTTATGATAATCTAAATAATGCGGTGTAATCGCTGCTATCATATCAGTAGTTGCTGATTGATTTTCCGTAAGCTCAGACAGCCAATTAGCATCAATCACTACTTGCTGAGTAACATCAAGACCAACAACTGTTAAATCCCAACCCGCAGCAAAAACTAATCCTGCTGCCTCAGGATCATTATGAATATTAGCTTCTGCAAGAGGAGACGCGTTTCCGGGAACACTAACTGCACCCCCCATAATAACAACTTCTTTAACATTAGAAGCAAATCTAGGCTCTATCCTTAATGCCAACGCTAGATTAGTAAGTGGCCCAATGGCTCCAATAGTTATTTCACCAGGTGATTCCATTACAGATCTAACTAAATGAACAGCAGCGTATTCATTGTTTGGTTTACGAGAAGACGGAGGCATATACGTCTCTCCCAAACCGTCCTGACCATGAACTTTAGCGCCTTCACCATGATAATCTCTAAGTAGAGGACTATTAGCTCCTTGATAAACTGATACCTCCTGAAGCCCTACAATGTCCAAGACTCTCAAAGCATTCTCAGTAGATAATGATACAGGCCCATTACCAAAAATAGTTGTAATTGAATGTAATTCAATCTCAGGAGAATTTGCTATCAATGCAATTGCCATTGAATCATCAACGCCGGGATCGGTGTCTAGAATCAGTTTATGTGATTTCATAATTATATATATTAATGTAATTTACAATGTATTATTACAACACAATACAGTAAATAATTCTATCCCTTCAAACCAGTAGTAGCTACTCCTTGAATATACCACTTTTGAAGCGCCAAAAACACTATAATAACAGGAAGTGAAGCTAATGTACTACCTGCAAACGTACGACCCCAGAATATCTGTGTTTGAGTAGTTTGATTTGCTATTGCCACTTGAATCATCTGTAAATCTGGACTATTAATAACTATCAAAGGCCAATAGAAGAGATTCCAAATAAACTGAAACTCAAGCAATGCCATAGTGATGATACCTGGTATAGCATTAGGAATGATCACGTTCCAAAGAATACCCCACAAAGATGCCCCATCAATAGTTGCAGCTTCATCAAGCTCTTTTGGAATCTCCTTGATAAATTGAGCCAAAGCAAAAATAACAAAGGGACTAGCAAACCAAGGAATAATCAAACCCCAAAAAGAATTATTCATTCCCAAATCTTTAACCACTATATATAAAGGCACTATTGTAGCCTGAAAAGGTATTAGCATAGTTGCAACAACAAATATAAGAAGAAAGTTTTTGAATGGAAAATCCAATCGAGCGAAAAAATAAGCCCCCATTGTATTAAAAATCAATGAACAAGAAACCACACACACAGAAACAAACAAACTGTTTGCCATAAATTTCTGAAATTCCAAACCGTACATTATCCCTACTTCACTAATGCCAAACATGTCTAAATAAGTGTTGATAGTCCATTTTATAGGCAAAAATGTATGAATTGTAAAAGGATATAAGTTAGCAAAAATCTCTTTCTCTTCTCTCAAACTACCAAGAACCATCCATACCAAAGGTGCAATAAATACTATGACCAAAATCAAATAAAGAAAATGTTCACCAATATACAAGCCTAGATCTTTCAGTTTTTGACTAACTGATTTTGGTGGACCTGCAACAATATTAATATTTGTATTTGTATTTTCCATATTCACACAACCATAATGTAATCTATTTTTTTATTTTAATATTCAACATCTGTTCTAAACAATCTCATCTGAATCATACTAACTACTAACAAAATAAGCAACGTTACAATCGACATTGCACTTGCATATCCCATATCCTGAAACAAAAACCCAAATTGGTATATGTAATACACAATTACCTTAGTTGCATCCATAGGACCACCCTTTGTCATAACATACACTGGGACAAAGTTTTGAAATGAAAAAATAGTCTGAGTAACTACAACAAACATTAAAACACGCTTTAATAACGGTAAAGTTATATGGCGCATTATTTGCCACGGCTTAGCACCGTCAACAATAGCTGCTTCTCGATACACAGTTGGTATTCCTTTTAAACCAGCCATGATAATAATCATGCTAAATCCAAGATCCTTCCAAACCATCATAGCAGTCATAGCTGGCAAAGCTCTATCAGGATCGGATAAAAATATCTGTCTAGGTATTCCAAAAGCTGACAACATACTATTTATTAAACCAAGCTGAGAATGATACATCATAGCCCAAATAATAGAAACCACAACAACTGACGTAACCACTGGAGTAAATATTGCTGATCTAACTACTGCACTAGTTTTAGTCTCCTTCTGTAACAAAATTGCAAATACAAGAGATAGAACAACTTGTATTGGAACCTTCATCAAAACAAACAAAGCTGTTACTTTCATTGATTTCCAGAAATATGGGTCGATCATCATATTTTCATAATGTTGAAGACCAATAAAATCTCTGTATCCACCTAAAAGACTATATTGCCATAAACTTGACCTAGCAGCAGCAAAGATAGGTAGATATCGGAAAATTGAAAAATTAATTAGAGCAGGAAAAATAAATAAAAATGCAATGAAATAATAACGATTTCGTGGTGACCATAATCTAGCCAAGAATGAAGTTTCTTTGTCTGTTGAAGATATAGGAACTGTAGTCATTGTAGTTATTCTCAAATGTCTTGTATGTTTGTTTGATTACTGACGATACTTGTAAATAATATCTATATAAAACTTTGTATAACAACTTGATACATTGAAACCAACAATATGTATAAAACTTGTTGAATTCTTTCTATTGTAAAGAAGGCACGGAATTTTCATCCGTGCCTTCTTTGTTTTTCAAATAACAATTAGAATCTAATTGTTACCCTCACTTAGTTATTCCAACCAGTGTATTTTGCTACTAGACCTTCAATCCTACCGGCAGTTGCACCTAAGATTTCAGGTATATCACCACCAGCTTGGATATTTTGTAATGCTTCGGACATCATCTGCTGATACTCTGTATATCCAGGAGTACCAATACGAGGAATACCAAAATCATTCATTGCATCTAACCATAGTCTCTGGCTTCCACCTTCTGCGTATTCAGGAAGTTCGTTAAACAGACCAATATTTGCAGGTAACTGTCTGACGTACTTGTAGAATATTCTTGCGCCATCATCAGATGATGCATATTTCACAAAAGCTACAGCTTCGGCCAAATTCTCAGTATTAGGTGAAATTCCATAGTGCCAACTACCAGTGTGACAAACCTGGGTCTTGAAGTATGGAATACCAGTTACGCCCCAGTTAAAGTTTCCTTCTCCATGAATTCTGTTTAGAGCACCAATTCGGTTGTCTGGTGTGATCATAAAGGCAGAAATACGACTTTCGAAGATCTCAGGAATTGCTTCTACAGGAGTAACTTTCTGTTTCTGATGCATGTCCTGATAGAACTGATGAGCTTCAACGGACTCGTCAGAGTCAACAAAACCACGGAATGTTACACCATCGTCGCCCATACCTTTCCAAGTGTCACTACCTTTGACACCATTAGAACGTCTGAAAATACCAGCTTCGTAATCGCCAGTCCAGGTACCTTGACCCCAACGAACACCCCATTGATCAGGAACACCGTCACCGTCATTATCTAAAGTGGTTTTTACCCATGCGTCCATTGCTTCATCCATTGTCCAGGAGTCAGCCAAGGCTGCAGGTGGGTTGATACCAGCGGCATCAGTCATATCTTTGTTGTACATCATCAATGAACAAGACTGTAGGATTGGTGGTCCTAAAAGCCGGCCACGAAAACTACCTTCTTCTACAGACTGTGGGAACCATTGTGCTTTTTCTTCAGCTGTAAAGAGATCGTTCATATCAAAAATAACTCGATTGAAGCCATAGTGCTTCATGTCAGGACCATCTGCTTGATACAAGTCCCAAGGTAAGCCAGCTGCAACAGAAGCTTCAATTTTGGGGAAAAGCTCACGGAATGGAATAGTCTCGAATTCAAGATCTACATATGACCATTTACCGCCATCTATCTTCTGGAATTCAGCCAACTGTTCTCTCCATGCATTCAACTGATCATCATCAGACAATGCAAGGAATTTCAAGGTAACAGGGTTCTTGTCAGGATCAGCATCTAATGATTGAGCATTGGAATCGACCTCAACAATCTTCTCTACCTCAACTATCTTTTCAACTGGTACTTCTTTAATTACTTCTACTACCTCAGGCTGACAAGCACCCAACAAAAGGGATGCCATTATCAAACCTGATACAATTAAACGAAATTGTTTCATAACTGTTCTCCTCTGAAATACAGTTTTTATCGCATCTTTGTTTCTAATTAATACCACTCGTAAACCTACCCCCTAGTTGTACTACCTTCTTACAATCAACCAAATCATTGATTGTCTACTACAATTTTTCAACCTTTTCTCCTATATTTTTGAGATAGCACCTCCTTGAAAATATTCGCTTTACAGTGAAATAAACATTAGACTCTTATTTATAACTGACTACATGTAAAGCGCATTTGCAATTCAATTTTATCACAAAGACCGTAACACTTCCACTAAAATTACAAAATAATTAAGCTATATAAATAAATATCAAACCCTAAACACAGAACACTATCGATTCTGACGCAAACACTCTAACAAAAGATTAAAAGCCAGATGCAAATCCGCCAAACTAATATGTTCCTGGTTAGTATGTATAGCTTTCATACCTAATCCAAATGGCACACAATTTATACCTGCCCCATTCAAATGATTAGCATCGCCACCTCCATCTGTAACAACTGTCTTAGGCTCTATACCCAACTTACTACATGCTGACATAAAATACTGCATGCATTGACTATCATTAGAAACAACATAACCTGAATACAAAGATGTCCAATTAATATCAAAGTTAGCCCCAAATTCTTGTGTGATTTTTTGAATGTTTACAAACATTTCTGTTTGAACATAATTAATTTTTTCTATATCATGACCTCTTAGCTCGCCAATTAATTTCGCTTGGTCTGCAACCACATTAGTAGTAGTACCTCCGGTTACTATTCCATAATTAGTTACCGTATTGTTATCAATTCGGCCACATGGCAACTCACCTATAATAGAGCTAAGTACTTTGATTGCATTAATGCCTTTTTCTGGATCCAATGCAGCATGAGCTGACTTTCCCAAAACATCTAAAAAGTATTTCCATTTATAAGGAGATTTAACAATAACCGTACCAACTTCAGTGTCTCCATCCAATACAAAACCACACTTAGACACTAAATTAGTTTTTTTAAGATAGCTTGCCCCTAGAACACCGATCTCCTCTTGTACAGTAAATACTATCTCCAACGGTGTTACCAAATCACCAGGGTTTTCAACAACATAATGTATCATTTCTAATGCGATTGCAACACCAGCCTTGTCATCTGCACCTAATATTGTTTTACCGTCTGTATGCACAATACCATCACTTACCATCACATTAATTTTATTCGAGGAACCTAACTTTGGATCTACTGTATCCATATGTGCTGATAACAATAAAGAAGGTTTATCATTATCGTTATCATTATCACTTAACCTAACAACCAAATTGCCAGTATTTCCACCTATATCTTTTACAGCTTCATCTTCTACTACATCTACACCTAAACTAGAGACACGATCCAATATATAATCTGCAACCTGTCGTTCATTCTGAGAAGGACTAGGAATTTCACAAAGTTCCAGCAAGGTAATATTTAAACGATTCTGATTCATAAATCTCCCGATTTATTCTTTTCCATAGCTACAACATCCAATATATCTTTTCTGGCAAATCTTGCGCTTGTTCCTAAAGACTGCAAACTCAAAGACGCCGTTGCATGACCCCAGCTCAAAGCTTGGGAAATAGTATGACCCTCTAATATAGAAGCTATAAATCCAGCATTAAACGCATCCCCAGCACCTATGGTATCTTGAATTTCTGATGAAATCGAATTTGTACGCATAACCTTGTCACCATTAGTACATATAGCACCTTCTGCACCATCGCGAGATATTACAAATCTTTGATTATTTGCTAGATTCTTTGCTGCCTGTTCGATGTTTCCTACACAATCTAATAATGATATTTCTTCAGTAGAAGATCCTAAAACATAATCAGACAATCCAATTGCTCTCCTTATATATAATGAGTATTCCTGATCTATTTTCCCATTAATTTTGCCTGCTCTCAAATTTAGATCAAAAGATACAGGTACATTCATACTTTTAGCGTATTCCATAGTATTAAATATAGTATTTCTAGTAGGGTTTTCAATTAATGACAACCCTGTTGTATGAAGCCATGTAATGTCGTTGTAGACACTAATATCAACCATATTTGAATCAAGCTTCAAATCGGCTCCTTCTCTCTTTGGCCAACTTTTTAGATTTGCAAAACCGCTAGGGTCTACCATAGCAAATACAAGTGTAGTAAACTCATCTGCAAGTTCCACTAAACCTGCAATATCCACTCCTGCTGATAAAAAGGTCTCTTTAATCAAACTGCCATAAACATCCTTACCTACGGACCCCACAAACGCAACATCCATCCCTAAATAAGATAACAATTTTGCTGTATTAGCAGCTGATCCTCCACAAGTAACCTCTGGTGTAAAATCCTGCTGAGCATCTGTTACACTAGCGCTTGAAGACCGTATTACTATGTCAGCACAGGCGTCACCAATAACAACTACCATGGCATTTTTTACTCATAACAATTTGTTGCGGACTCCACAAAACTACGGATCTTTTCCGGATCTTTAGCACGACTGTCAAAAATATTTGTATGAGTAAATGAATCTACACACCAAGGTTTTACTATTCTAATAGCCTCTGCAACATTTTGTGAACTAAGACCACCAGCTAAAACAACGGGGATGTTCACTGATTCTACTATCTTACTACTTATACTCCAGTCATGTGTGCTACCAGTGGCACCAATACCTGTAAAAGACTTTATGTCTGTATCCAAAATAATATAATCACAGAACGCTTGGTACCTTAAAGATAAATCTATTGTGATTTCATCTATAACTGGAATGGCCTGCATTATTTTGGTGCTCGAAATAATACCCTTTAATTTCGCTACTTTTCCTACTGGCATACTATCGATATCTCCGGAAAGATGAATAACATCTGGTTTGACTTGAGCAACAGTTTCTACAATTTCATCAAGATCGTCAGAAACCGTTAATGCTACTTTACTCACATGATAATCATTAGATACTGCACTAAAAATATCTCTGCATCTAGCGTATGAAACCTCTAATGGTAATCGACCACGCTCACCTGTTGCTACACCTACAAAATCAACTCCTAATTTAGCACTCATTAAAGCATCTTCAGGAGTTTTATGACTATATATCTGTATTTTCATAAACAAATAATACTCTTCAATCCACAATGTTATTAACGAGACAACATCAATATCGATCCTACCCCTAAACTCAGTCCAATTAATCTGTATGTTGTAACTGGCTCCTTAAAGAAGATAACTGAAAGCACAACAGCAACTATTACTGACAAACCCCTGATTGGAATTATCACGCTTCCTTCTCCGCCCATTTTAAAGGCTGTAAACATGCTAACATAGGCTATCGAACCACATAAGCCAACGAATAAAGCCAAAGCTGTCATCTTCATAGATATGGTGAACGGTTCTTTTTGAACCCAATGCACTACCAATGCCGCAGTACAATACATGATATTAATTATTAGCAAAAATGGTGGTGCATACACTCCATTTGCAGCACCTACCTTATTACCAAACGTATTAACTCCCATACCTATCATAGCAACAAAAGCCAACACAATTGTTATATCCACATTCAAACTCCTCAATTAAATATTTTACTACTGTATATTGTTGACTATATCAACATATTCAGCTACTTTCTTCTCATCAACAAATGAACCCCATCCTTGTGGTTCAAAACATGAACCCACAAGAGCTCCATCAGCCTTAGACAATATCCTAGAAGCATTTTCATGGTTAGTATGTCCACCTATTATGACTGGTAATGTGGGATATTTCTCCTTTAGTTCAGAAATCATTGACAGACAAACATCTTCGTCAGGATGTGCTATTTCAACACCATTCGTACCTGCTCTAATTGCTTCTGCTGCTGCATCCACAAGAGATTTACCATGTAGCCAGCTAAAATGCATACTCTCTATTTCTGCTAACAATGAAACATCATGTGCATCGATCTTGTTTCGATATTCTGCTAAACCCACTGGATCTGATTGAGCAACCCCAGCTGGAGTCATAGTAGAACCTACTAGCGCATTACAACGAACAAAAACTCCTCCACAGAACTTAGCAACAGCTAAAGATGCTTCAAGCGCATTCCACAATATCTGAACTCCAACGTGAAAACTTGCCGGACTTTGTTTGCTAACTTCATTTACTATAGTGGCAAATAATGAGAGCCTAGCTGGATCTACCTCAGGACCTACAGAATAAATCTGATCAATAGTCTGTACAACACAACCATCAGCCCCACCTGCAACTAACGCTTCAGCATCCCTAAGTGCTTTTTTAAGGGACTTCTCCTCGTTACCTTTCTCATAAAAAGGGGTGCCTGGCAAGGGCAGTAAATGTATCATTCCATACACTAACTTCTTGTCAGAAAAAATTCCAGGATTAATGTCACTCTCACCCCTTGCACGCACCTTTTTATTATTATTATTATTCATTATATACACTCCACATTATATTCATTAACAATTGAAACTTAATTGTGCATCCCTAACTACAACTTGTTTGATAATATATCCAACATCATATCGACAAAAAGATCTCCATCAGCATGCAATGCAACATGTACGTTGGGTGGCTTCCTACCACGATCACCTGAACGATCTATATCCACCACTGTTCGCCCATCAGTTAATTCTCCTATAGTTTCTACATCAACGTGCGCAAACACAGTTGATACTACATCTGGATTAATAATTGAACAAACAGCCAACGCATCATGAATCGGAGCACTTGCTCCAGATTCCATAGGTTGGATTTGATCATAAGCATTGATACGATGCTCAGCAAAGCTAGCAGCGCAGATTGATGCAGGAGTACCTATATCTCTCAACTTTTCACATGTATTCATTGTAAATAATGCCTCATGAGTTGCGTCAAGAGTAACCAATCTAATTGGTCGACCACAATTCATAACAATCCGTGCCGCTTCAGGATCAACCCATATATTAAACTCAGCTGAAGATGTACAATTGTTTACATGATGTCCTCCACCCATAATTACAATTTCTGGTATTTTATCCAAAATTTCAGGAGCCTGACGTATAGCCAACGCCACATTAGTTAATGGACCAACTGGCACCAAACTAATATCTCCGTCGGATTCCAAGTAACTATGTATTAGATACTCAACTGCATTTATATTACCTTTTGACGATTTAGCCTCCGGTAAATCTAAGTAAGCTCCATGAATCTTATTAGGTTCATAACTTGGTATATTTGGCTTTCTGCCAGGAGTTAAAGTTGCCGACAAAGGCAAAGCACAACCTTCATATACAGGAACATTAGCCTTTATATAATCAACAACTCTAAGTGAATTTTCCGTACATATCTCAACAGGACAATTACCATTTACTGTAGTAATACCTATTAGATCAATCTCGGGTGATAACACAGAAGCCATAATAGCAATTGCATCGTCCGTACCAGTATCAACATCCATAATAACTTTAGTAGTCATAACTGTTCTCCTTTATAATCAAACAAATAAAATATAAGATAAACAACTATTTTTCAAGTGAATATAATTTCCAAACCGAATTCATTATCATATCATATAAGGTTTAAAGAAATGCCAAAACAATTGGAAAGCAAAACTTAGACTACAAGTATAATACATTAGAAAATAACAGCAATCTAATATAATATGATTATTCAAATATATGCATTCTCAAACACAGAAGACGCAATTTTAGCTACAAAACTAGGGGTTGATCAAATTGGATTTGTAGCAGGAGAATATGGTAAAGTCCATGGTGAATTAAGTTTCGAAGCTTGTGTGGAAATTACAAATGCCCTTAGAGGAAAAGGAACTTCTGTTGCTCTCACTATGTCAACTAATATTGCAGAAATTGTTGGTATGGTCAAATTTGTTAATCCAAACATAGTACATATATCAACCGACACTTATGACATAGACGTTCAAGCTATGCAAATTTTGCGACAAAAAATACCATCTCACATTCAAATAATGAAAGCTATTCCTGTTGAGAATACCCAAAGCATTGATTTAGCCATTGAATTCTCAAACACATGTGATCAAATACTATTGGACACAAAAGTTACTGGTTTCCCTGGAATAGGTGCAACTGGTCATACACATGACTGGAACATCAGCAAAAAAATAGTAGAAAAAGTCAATTGTCCTGTTATATTAGCAGGAGGCCTATCTGCTAATAATGTAATTGAAGCTATCAAAGTGGTCAAGCCATGGGGAGTAGACAGTAATACATCAACGAATGTTGATGGTGACAAAGTCCAAAAAGATATGGATCGAATTGCCGCGTTTTGTACATCTGTAAGAGGTAACTCTAATACATGAAAACAAACAACACCTTAAGTGCAAGTCTACTAGGTCCCATTAATGTGGATGTTACTATGCCTATTGAAAAATACCCTGAAGAGGGTGATGATGCAGGATCACCAACATGCAGTGTTGAAACTGGTGGTGTTGTAGGAAACACTGCAATTGTACTAGCCAAACTAGGTGTAAACACCAATCTATTAGGTTGTGTTGGAGATGATGTTTGGGGAAGTTTAGCCCTAAATGCGTTTAAGAATAATGGAGTTAATGTATCAGGAATATCGATCACGCCTGAAACAAGCACTGGTCTTAATTTTGCTGCAGTTAGCAAAGGTGGAGAACGTACTTTCTTCAATGCGTGGGGAGCTAATATCTGGACAGAACCATCTAGTTTCAATCTCGACATCATCAAATCTACAAGCATTTTGCAGATCACAGGACATCCACTTACTCGCAGTGCTAACAAATCTATTGTACTCAAAGCTATTGATATTGCTCAATCAAACAACATTCCTATATGTATGGACACTAGTATCAGACCAGTTTTTGACAATCCAGAAGAAATTCGATCCGTAATACCAAAACTAAAAATATGTATTCTTGGTTATAAAGAAGCATGTTATTTAGTCAATGAAGATGAACCATTTACCATAGCTGAACATATCCTGTCTCAAGGTCCAGAAATGGTAGCTATAAAACTAAGCGAAAAAGGTTCCGTTTTAGTTACCAAAACAAAGCGCTCGATAGTGCCTCCATATCAAGTTGATACTGTCGATACTACTGGCGCTGGAGACACTTTTACTGCTGGAATAATAGTTGGTTGGCTCTCAAAACTAGATCTATACTCAACAGGTGTCCTAGCAAATATGCTTGGAGCACTTGCAACCACAGTATATGGTGCAGGAACAAAACTGCCTGGAGCAAATGAAATAACCAGCTTTATTGCTTCATTAGATCCTAAAGACAAACACAAAATTGCAATTGATCAAATTTTAGAATTGTTTTCTTAGAATAGTCGTGTTTTTACAAACAACCAAATTATTTTTTGCTAGGAGGCAAACATGAAACAATTGGTAATAGACACTGACCCTGGTGTTGATGATGCATTAGCAATAATGATGGCTAATGCTCACACCAACACACAAATAAAAGCCATCACTACTGTGGCCGGCAATGTAGAACTGAATCACATAACAACTAATGCTTGTAAGCTAGTTGAAACACTAGAAATAGATGCTCCTGTATACATTGGCTGTGGTCAATCCCTGTTAAACACTGAAGTTGAAGACGCAGCAGGTTTCCATGGCAATGACGGACTAGGTGATGCTAACATACCTACACCATCAACAAAATTTGCGAAAGGTCATGCTTCAGAAGCAATTTGCTCGTTGGCCAACAAACACCCTGACACTCTAGACCTAGTAGCATTAGGGCCTTTAACAAATATAGCAGTAGCATTAATGATAGATCCTGATCTACCACAAAAATACAATAGCTTAACTATCATGGGTGGTGCCTTAAGGGCGCAAGGTAACACAAGCAATTACACATCTGAATATAACTTCTATCGTGATCCTGAAGCAGCAAATATGGTTTTATCTCGATGGCCAATGTCAACTATTGTTGACTGGGAGATAAGTCTTGCTAATCCAATTGATTCTGAAAATCTTTCTAAGTTGTTTGCATTAAAGTCTAAACATTCCTGTTTTTTTGAAAAAATTTCACGCAAAACTATTACCCACATAGAGGAATTGATAGTAAGCAAAGACTTAGGGTACAACGTAAAAAGTTCTGATGGAGCCAAGATTTTTTATGCACCAGACCCGCTAGCAATTGCCGTACTTCTTGATCCCAATGTAATAACCAAGTCTGAACAAAAATTCGTTACTGTTGAAACTGCTCCGGGCCTCTCAAGAGGCCAATCACTAGTTGACTGGTTGGGTATAACTGGAAAAACACCGAACGCTAATTTAATTACAGAAATTTCTACCAAACACTTTCTAGATCTCGTAGAAAAAGCACTTTCCTAAAAATGTTCACTGACCTAGAATTTCTGGAGAAATCCGCCAACTCACTTGAAAACAACATCGTTGATTTTCTATGTGATCTAGTCTCTATACAATCTGTCAACGGAACAAATCCTGAAAAACATGTAGCTGATCGTATAACTCTTGAAGCAAAAAAACTTAATTTACCATTCCAAATTAAATCTCAAAAGAAAGATAGACCGAACGTACTAGTAAGTTATGGGGATGGCCCATTAGAATTCCTTTTTGTTGCACATATGGACACTGTATCTCCTGGAGATATCAACACCTGGAAGTCTAATCCATTTCAAGGTGTAAAAAGAAATGATCGCATTTATGGACGAGGTACAGCTGACAACAAAGCAGGCATAGCTTGTGCTCTATATACCATTGCCATGATGAAGAATCTTTCTATAATTCAGAACAACATGAAAATAACTTTAGCTGCTGTTTCAGATGAAGAGTCCGGTGCTACTAGTAAAATCGGAGTACAACATCTGATAAACACCAATTCTTTAAACGACGCCAAAGGTGCTATATACACTTATGCTAGCGACAACGTATGTATTGGTCATCGTGGTCTATTAAGACTAGAAATAACAACAATTGGTAAATCAGTACACACAGGAGGTAACGCATGGAATGACGGTATTGATGGTATTAACGCAGTAACTGGTCTTGCTGCAATATTGTTAAAGCTCGAGTCTACAAAGATTGATTTTACACCTCACAAATCATTTGGAACCTTACGCAATATAATAACTCCTGGAACAATTTTCAATGGTGGAGAGTTTGAAAGCGTAGTACCAAACAGTGCCACTGCTATTGTCGATATCAGATTACTTCCGGAAACCGACTACAATTATATTATTAATCTCATAAAATCATTGATAATAGATGAAACTAAACAAAGACCCGGTATCAAATACAATCTTTCTGTAAAAAACAAATTGCCAGCTGTAGTATTAGATGAAAATCATCCATTAGTAACAACTACTGTCGACATAGCACAAAAAATTACTAGGCAAGAATGGAATGCGCTTGGTGCAGGACCTGCAAACGAAGGATATATGCTCATAAAATCTGGTATACCCACTTTATGTGGGTTTGGGCCAAAAGGCGATAATGCACATGGAGCAAATGAATGGATTGAAATTAATAGTCTCTCAACAACAACTGCAATATATGCTGCTGTTGCAGAACAATATCTATCAACAATAGAAAACAACAAATAATATCAACCAATCTAATAGTTAATATATGTCTAATAAAACATTACTCACAAACCTTGACATTGTCACACTAGATAAAAACGAAACAATACAGCAAAATGCTTCTATTATGATAGAAGATGGCTTAATTACAAAAATATTTGACTCTAACAATTTAGAAAACAAGAAAAACTCGATTGATTGTACTGGCAAAATAGCAATGCCAGGATTAGTAAATGCTCATTGTCATAGTCCAATGAACATGGTTAGAGGATGGGCAGAAGATCTTCCATTTGTCGAGTGGCTAGAAGCCATATGGGTAGCTGAAAGCGGCATTACACCCGACGACGTGTATTGGGCAGCCTCTTTAGCAGCAGCAGAAATGATCAAGTCCGGAACAATTGCATATAACGACAAGTACTTTTATATGAACAAAATAGCTGATGTTGTTAAGGAAAGTGGAATGAAAGCTGCTTTAACTTGGACTGTCTTTGGAATGGGAGAAAACACAGAAGTAGGAGAAGGATTACATGAAACAATAGACTGGATCAAATCTTTAGAAGATCACCCTAACATCAAGACATACATTGGCCCACATTCTCCTTATCTATGCCCAGAAAATTTTATAAGACAGTGTATAAACATAGCGCTCGAATTAAAAAAAGGACTACATTTACATGTTGCTGAAACACAAGAGCAAGTGCATCAATCAATCGAACGATATAATCTTAGACCAGTTCAACACCTTGACAGCCTAGGAGCATTTGATCTACCTGACAGCACTGTTGCTGCTCATACACTCCATGCTGATCAAAGAGATCTTCAAATTCTTGCACAAAAAAATGTTTTGATACCTCATTGCCCTATTACATACATGAAGCTTGCAATGCCTTTTCCTTCTCTGCAAAAATCTTTAGATGCTGATATACAAATATGCCTAGGTACTGATGGTCCCGGATCAAACTCTGATATGGATATGTTCGCTGTTATAAGACAAACAGCCCTTGTCCACAAACATCTATCCAATGATCCTACGATTCTATCTGGAGACACCTTGCTACGCATGGCAACCAAAACTGGCTCCAAAACTATCGGAATGCAAAACCATGGCACCATAAAAGTTGGCGCGCCTGCTGACTTGATTTTAATCAACATGGATGCTCCTCATCTAAAACCAACACACAACCTTGTTGCAAACATTATTAACTGTGTCAAAGGAAGTGATGTATCAGACACAATGGTTAACGGAAAATGGTTAATGCGCAACCGTGTACTACAAACACTTGATGAAGAAAAAATATTATATGAAGCCAACAAACGTTCGTTAAATGTAGTAAACAGAGGAAAAAAACAACTTAGACACTACACACATTAAAAATCACAATAAACATTGTACATACAATTTATTAGAACAATAAGGATATACAATTTCACAAATGAACACTTCTCATATCACTAGTATTATAAAAAAAATCATTGCAGAGAACGTTAAACTTACTCATTCTGAATCAGTCTGTATTGTTACGGACACAAACAAATTGTCTTTAGCACAAGCTTTTATTGATGAAGTAAAACAATATAACAGTGACCCGATATTAGTAAC
>DBHI01000078.1:0-186 GCA_002296125.1 Anaerolineales bacterium UBA832
TATTTAAATGGCAAATGTTATTTCACTAAATTTTGAGCAGCAAAAGGCTGTTACTGCTGATCCAGGTCCGGTTTTGGTGTTGGCTGGTCCGGGATCCGGTAAAACTAGGGTACTTACTCAGAGATTTACACATCTTATCACGCAAGGCATTAGACCTAATGTTATTTTGGCAGTTACTTTTACTAA
>DBHI01000078.1:492-4855 GCA_002296125.1 Anaerolineales bacterium UBA832
ATTTTGGCAGTTACTTTTACTAATAGGGCATCAGAGGAAATGCGTGAGCGTATTCAATCTCAAGTTGACTCTCATATTGTGATAAGAAATGTAGGTACGTTTCATGCATTATGTGCTCGGATATTACGTAATGAATCTGATAGTAGTGTAGTGGGTAAAGATTTTGTTATTTTTGATAGTGCTGATCAGAGATTGCTAATTAAACAGGCTATGGTGGATCATAATGTTGATGATGCTAGGTACAAGCTACATAAAATACATAGTACTATCTCGACAGCGAAAAATGATCTTGTAAATGCAGATAATTTTAGTCGTGATTCTTATTATCATGAAATTGTAGGACGGATATATGAACGATACCAATATTTGTTGCATCAAAACAATGCATTAGACTTTGATGATTTGTTGATGAATGTAGTTTCATTGTTACAGACTAATCCTGTACTTTCAAGTAAATACCAAGACATTTATCAAAGAATTTTGGTTGATGAATTTCAAGATACAAATTTGGCACAATATCAATTATTAAGATTATTATCAGGTTCAAATAGAGATTTATTTGTAGTAGGTGATCCTGATCAATCAATTTATAGGTGGAGAGGTGCTGATTATAGAAATGTTGAGAGATTTAGAGCAGATTATCTTGATACAGTTGTGATTCAATTAAATAAGAATTACAGATCTACACAAATAATTCTTGATGCTGCTACAGCAGTAATATCTAAGAATCACGTTGTTAATAGAGTCAAACTCTATTCTGATTTCCACGAGGGTGAAAAAATAGTATTACATGAGGCATATGATGAAGAGGATGAATCTCATTATATAGTTAAAACAATTTCTGATTATGTAGCCAATAATCAACTTGATCCAGGAGAATGTGCTGTCATGTATCGTACTAATGCACAATCTAGGAGTATAGAGGAAGCATTTGTACGAGCAGGTATGCCTTATAGGTTGTTAGGTGCTACACGTTTTTATGCTCGTCGTGAGATTAAGGATCTGTTGGCTTATATGCGTGTTATATATAATCAATACGACAACGTTAGTTTAGGACGGATTATTAATGTTCCTGCTCGTGGTATAGGAAGTAAAACACTTAACAAGTTGTTCGAATATTCAGATACTTTAGATATGCATCCCGTTGGGGTTATTTTAGAATTAACAGAGCAAGGATTGGAAAGTCAGCACTGTAATGCTATAGGACAACGTGGCTCGCGTGCACTTATATCTTTTGGCTTATTGTTAAGAGATTGGATTGCTTTGTTTGAGAAAGGGGAAGTGGTATCTGATATATTAGATTCAGTTGTTAATGACATAGATTATGAAAATTACATTGAAAATAATCGTAACTTTGGTGCTGACCAATGGGAAAATGTAGAAGAGCTAAAGAGAGTATTTGTTGGATTTGAAGATCGAGATTTCGGTGAAATATTAGAAGGTATTGCTTTAATTGCTGATGTAGATACTTTAGATAATGATGTTGCAGGGGAAGGTGTACCAGTGTTAATGACACTGCATGCTGCAAAAGGTTTGGAATTTCCTGTTGTGTTTCTAGTAGGTCTCAATGATGGTGTTTTACCCCATCATAGATCTTTTGATGAACCTGAGGAAATGGCTGAGGAACGTCGTCTATTTTATGTTGGTCTTACAAGGGCAAAGTCAAAAATTCATCTTTCGTACTCTTTTCGTAGATGGACAAGTGGGTTTGATTCAAGTAGCATAGCTTCTAGATTTATAAGTGATATACCATTAGATCTGTTGTTGAGTAAGTCAGATTATATAGATAAAAGCAATGTAAATATCAGTTCTAAATTTAATATGAGAGTTAAATCAAATGTTTATAATGACAAAGTGTATCAGATTGAATTACAATTTCAATCTGGACAAAGGGTGATACATGATCATTTTGGTTCTGGGATTGTGGTTGAGTCTAAATTGTTAGGTAGTGATGAAATGGTGATTATTGCCTTTGATAATTTTGGGATTAAACGCTTGGTGGCATCTAAAGCGAATTTAACTTTAGAGGATGATTGAAATGGATGTATTAGTGACAGGTGGGGCTGGTTATATCGGAGGAATCGTTTCTGAAAAGTTGTTGAGTTTGGGTTACAACGTGACTATATATGATAATTTGTCGCGTGGTAATCGTAAGGCCGTACCTAATGACGCAGTTTTCATAGAGGGAGATTTAAAAGATCGTAAAAAGTTAAATAATGTGTTTAGTTTGGCAAAATTTGATATAGTTTTTCATCTAGCTTCATATATTGAGGCAGGTGAGTCAATGGAAATACCAGAGAAATATTTTGTGAATAATGTTACATATTCTCACAATCTCATTGAATTGGCAGTACATAATGGGTGTAGGCGTTTTGTGTTTTCTTCTACTGCTGCAGTTTATGCTAGTAGTGATGAGCCACTACGTGAGGATAGTGAGATATCACCAACTAATGTGTATGGTGAGACAAAGTTGATGGTTGAGCGAATGTTGTATTGGTATCAGAAGATTTATGGTTTGCGGTATGTTGTATTGAGATATTTTAATGCTTCTGGTGCAATAAAGGGAAGAGGTGAAGCTCATATTCCAGAAACACACTTGATACCAAGAATATTGCAAGTTGCTCTTGGTCAGCAAGAATTTATACGTTTATATGGTACAGATTATCCAACACCTGACGGGACTTGTATTCGTGATTATATTCATGTGCTTGATTTAGCTGAGGCACATATTTTAGCTGCAAATGTTCTCCATGAGAATAATACGTTGTATTACAATTTGGGTACTGGTGTGGGGTATTCTAATCAAGAAATTGTTAATGCTGCTCGGAGGATAACTGGTCATGATATACCTGTAGTTCGAGCAGAAAGAAGGGATGGAGATGCAGTTAGGTTGGTAGCAAACTATAGCAAAATACGCAATGATTTAGGATGGAAACCTATTAATTCTGATTTGGATAACATTATTTCATCAGCATGGGAATGGCACAGAAAACATCCGCATTTGTATAATTCTGATTGAACGTACTAGTAATAAATATTATTGTATAACTAGAGACAAATAAGCTAATGAGTTTTAAAGAAAATGAGACATCATTTAATATACAGGTGTTTGTCACTATAGTATCGCGTTTAATAATTAATACGGCTGTTCGTATGCTTTATCCATTCTTGCCTACTTTTAGCAGGGGGATTGGGGTACCAGTAGATTCACTTATCAGATTGTTGTCTTTGAGATCCGCTTTGGCAATGTTTGCACCAATTTTTGGCAGACTTTCAGATAATTTTGGTCGGCGCAATATTATGGTGATAGCTATGTTTGTATTGTCATCAGCATTAATTTCTATGGCGTTATGGCCTGGATACAGGATTTTTGTAGTTTTCTTATTGTTAGGTATATTTGCTCAAATATTGTATCAACCTGCACATCAAGCATATATATCTGAAAGAGTTCCATATGCAAAACGAGGACGTATATTAGCTATTACCGAGTTAGCTTGGGCTGGTGCGATGTTGATAGGTGTTCCTCTTGTTGGTTGGATGCTTGCGCAATCAGATACTCCAAATATTAGTTTGTCTCGTCCTTTTATATTTTTGTCTATTTTTTCTGCTGCCTCTGGGATCGCCTTGTTTAAAACGTTATCGAATAAAACTAATTCTAATCAGAACCCTGCTAATATAGTTCATCATTGGAAAATTGTTCTTACCAATCGTACCGTCTTATCCGGATTAATACTAGGGGTATTTGTTGCTGGTGCGAATGAAAGTTTAAACGTTGTATTTGCTTCGTGGTTGGAGATAACATTTGGTATGAATTTAACAGCTATAGGTTTAGCGACGGTAGTCATAGGTGTGGCTGATTTGATTGGAGAAGGCGGAGTAATTTTGTTTTCTGATAGATATGGGAAACGTAAGACAATTGGGTGGGGAATAGTTTTGAGTGTGATCAGTTATCTTGCCCTACCTTTGTTGGGAACAACGCGAGTAGGAGCATTTTTTGGGTTGTTTTTAGTTTATCTAACTTTTGAATTTGCAGTTGTTGCTATATTGCCATTGATGACAGAATTGATGCCTACTGAACGTGCTAGTGTTATGAGTGCTAATATAGCAGGACATTCTTTGGGTCGTATGTTAGGAGCATTGTTAGGGGGTTTTCTATTACCATTTGGTATAGGAGCAAGTGGTATTGCAGCAGCTATAATGAATATTATAGCATTTGTATTCTTATTGCAACTTCAAGAAAATACAGATTAGATTTTTTGTTAATAGATAAATATAATAGATCTCTATTTTAGAGACATATATTATCACCGGGAATGAGCCGCACAGGACTCGAACCTGTAACCAAGGGCTTAAAAGGCCCCTG
>DBHI01000078.1:5168-13364 GCA_002296125.1 Anaerolineales bacterium UBA832
AAGGGCTTAAAAGGCCCCTGCTCTGCCAATTGAGCTAGCGGCCCGGAATATAAGATTTTATCATTCTGAGTTTAATGGGTCAACGATAATACTTAATTATTATGGTCAGGACTATATCTCTGAGAATATAATAATACACCTATTGCAATAAAGATTAACCCCATAATAAGTCCAATTGATTGCCAAAGACCGAAGAAAGGTAGTCCGCTTGGAATGTTGTGGCTTCCTATTCCTAGTACATCTGCTAATCCAGAAACTGCACATACTACATATCCTGTTGCCATTAATCTTAGTCCTATATCTTCTCTCAATCTTCTTACCATAGTTTTGTGACGTGTTTCATATGCGTATGCATAGCCACCAATTGTCATCATGCCTATGCCTAATAATATTACAACTAATTGAAGTATTCCTACACCAGGATTTAGATCCAAATTAATAATGACGGGAAACATACCAATAAGAAAAACTGTGAATCCAAAGACTACTGTTGCTACACTTGCTCTTGCAAGTTGACTGAGATCTTCAATTAATGTTGGTTTTTTGTTCATGAAGGTAGGACACGGTTAAGTACATTGATCCAGTTTTGTGACATAATTTGGTTGATTTCTTTTACGTTGTATCCTAACGTTGCAATTTCTTCGCCAATCATTTTGAGATCAGCTATTGTGTTCATAGGTAAAGGAATAGATTCAGCTCCAAATCCTCCATCAAAGTCTGAACCAATACCTACATGGTTACATGATCCAGTGAGTTGACAAATATAGTCTATCATTTCTGCTACCCTTTGTATTGTTACATTGTTTCTGTTGTCAGATTTATCCCAATGTGTTTTTAGAAACTTATTATATGGTACTATACCTATAACTCCATTTGTTTGAGCGATATTATGAATTTGCACATTGGACAGCAGTCTTTCTGGTGTATCTAATTTGGCTGCATATCTTGGGTTAGAATGTGATGCAATTACAACTCCATCATACATATCAATGCTTTGTTCCAAGCTGAGTTCAGACATGTGACTTACATCAAGAATGTAGTTTAAGTCAGACATTGTTTCAAGTAAATTTTCTCCTGGTTTTGTGAGTCCTTTAGGGTCACCTGTTCCACCACAGTAACGAGTACCTGACCATGCTGGTCCAATTAGTCGTAAGCCATGATCATACCAATACTCCAGTTCATCAATTGTTCTGACTGGGTCTGCTCCTTCCATTGATAATATTAATCCTATAATTGATTGGATGTTTTTATTATGCCAACTATTAATGACTGTTTGCATGTCGTTTTGATTAAATATTATTTTAAAACAATCTGTTTGATCTAGATCATGATAGTAATTTAATTGTTGCACGGCCAGATAGTGAGCTTCATCTGAATTTTTGTAATACATATGTTCTTGATTTCCGTCACAATGACTAAAGGGAGGTACAAATAATGTAGCAAAAATGATCCCTATCTTACCCGACAACCATTCCTGTTTACCGAGACATGCAATACCAGTTTCTTGGACTGTTTTACTGTTTGATTCAACAGCACGAATATTTAAAGCAGAAGTCAAATAGTTTCTGTTATATTTTAGAGCATTGTATGCAATGTCTTCATGTGCGTCTACTATTAGCATTAGATAATGCTATATATAAGATGCATCATTGTCAAATCCAACTGAGTGCTATAATCCTTCTAATATGAATATAGTATATGTAGTAATACTATCTTGTTTGCTGTTTGGATTACCGGGTATTCTTCTTCATTTGAACTTACGTGAAAAAGGTATGCACGTCATTCCTTCAATAGGGGTGGGTTTTTCCTTTATATTAGTATTGTATTCAATCGCTGCCAGTTTCTTTGGTTATTCATTTTATTTGCATTTGAGCATCATCATTGTCGTTGATTTTATATTGTTATGTTTCTTAATAAGTCGTAAAAGATTACAGGTGCAGTTTCCAAGCGGAATAGAATCATGGCAGTGGTTATTGTTTTTTGTGTTGATATTGTTTTACTTGGGTCCAGCTTTTGTGATATCGGTGCCTTTTGATACTGATGCGCAGGGTTTTGGATTATTAGTTGCTACAGTGAAACAAAGTGGTTCTATTAATACTTTAGCTCCATTCTATCCTAATATTGAGTGGTATTATTCTCCGGGATTTTTTCTTATGTGTGCTCAATTGGTCGATATTTTGCATATTGGCATACATGAGGTGATGTTAGGATTTTCACATCTGCTTAGTTTAGCGGTAATTGCATCTATGGGTGCACTTGGTAGGAGGATGGGTGGTCCTACAACTGGATGGTGGTGCTTGATAGCGTGTTCTTGTGGTATGGCTCTGTACACTACCCTTATGGATGCTGCTTACACTAATATATTTGGTTTGTGGTTGACAGTCACTTTTTTGTGGACACTTGATTATGTGATGAAAAGTAAATCGGTTTATGTGATGCTTATGTCTGGTGTTTGTTTGTCAGCAGTACTATTAGGTCACCCTGATAGTATAATCCACTTAGTTTTAGGCTACCTTTGTTTCTATTTGGGTATTTTTCTTATAAAGGATAGTGTCAGCATTTCTAAGTATCTTAGAGTTATGTTCGCTGTTCCATTAATAGGGATTGTGGTAAGTTTACCATGGCTAGTGGTGACATTTCCTACTTTATTAGAGATCAATGTTCATGAACGACAATCACCACAGATACATCATTTGATTTGGATGTTTACAGTTAATGGTGGTGTGATACCTTTATTTGCAATTATTGGATTAAGGTGGTCAGTGCGCAAAAGACATTGGTTAGATCTTTGGTCAATTACCTGGTTAGTTCCAATAGTTGAAATTTCAAGCTTAGGAAATTTGGATGTTTGGTCTCGTAAAACTGTTGTTGATCCCTTCCAGGTGTTTTATCCTTTTGGTATGGCTTGGCATGCAACAATTATTCCTTTTGCACTGTTAGCATCAAGAGGATTGGAGCCAATTGGAAATCGAATATCTACTAAAATTGATTGGCGGAAATTTGTTTCTAATATATTGGTAGTCTTGGTGTTTTTGATGGTTAATGCTCTGATTTTTAACAAGAATATTATTTCACTTACTCGTAATTATATCCCTAAAATAACGGGAGCCATTGCTTCAGATGATGATATTCTTGCGTACGAGTGGCTTAGAGATAACACACCAGAAGATTCTATAATCTTAAATTATCCTGGGCGTTATGAAGGTCAATGGGTAACTGTCATTTCAGAACGAGCTTCAGTATATATACGTGATCAATTGTTTTATATTGGGGCAGAAGATTTACGAGAATTACAAGATATAATGGTTAATGTATATTTAGATCCTGATTCTGTCAGATCTTATGGTCTGATTATTGAACATGATATAGATTATTTGGTTGTACCTAGTTGGATTAATGTAGAAAGTTTTCAGGGTGAAGAGATGAGATGGTCTGATCCAGACAAATTGTTACAAATATCTTCATTTAGAGATGCAGATTACTTGACGTTGGTTGCTAGTTTTAATGAGGCTCAAATTTGGAAAATAATACGTTAAATGAATTGATAAGTCGTTTATGAGAATATTACATATTATTCCTTATTTTTATCCTGCTTGGGCATATGGTGGTACTTGTCGTGCTGCATGGGAATTAGCACGTGCATTAGTTCGTAAGGATCAAAATGTGGTTGTATATACGACAGATGCATTAGATGAGAATAGTCGTGCTCAACCTTTGTCTTCAGTAGTGGACGGAGTGGAGATATATCGTATTCCTAATATTAGTAATTATCTTGCGTGGAAAAGAGTTTTTTTACCTTTGGGTTTTGGAAGACATTTACAAGATTCATTAAGTAGTGCAGATGTCGTACACTTGCATGAGTTTAGATCTTATCAAAATGCAGTAGGATTATCATATATGGTGAGAAAAGGAGTCCCTTTTGTTTTGACAGCTCAAGGTGGTTTACCTAGGATCATGGGTCGTAAGATGTTAAAAACATTGTATGATAAATACATTGGTTCACATATTCTCAATAATGCATCTAGATTGCATGCATTAAATGAACTAGAAAGAGAACAGTTTATAGGATTAGGTGTTGATGAAAATAGAATTTCAATTTTACCCAATGGAGTTGATCTTGATCAATATCAGTCATTACCTAATTGTAAAGGTTTTAGGTCTCGATTTAATATATCTGAAGAAGTTCCGATGATACTGTTTTTGGCAAGGGTAAACAAGATAAAAGGTGTTGATTTTCTTGTTGAAAGCTTTAATTTGGTGCGGGATGAATATCCTAAAGCAACATTAGTGATAGTAGGTCCAGATGATGGGTATTTGCATGAGGTTAAGAATCAAGTGAAAATTTTGGGTATAGAAGAGCATGTGCGTTTTACAGGATATCTAGATGGAGATGAGAAATTGCAGGCTTATCAAGCTGCTGATGTATATGTGCTTCCATCAGCATATGAAATGTTTGCTATAACTTTGTTGGAATCTCTTGCTTGTGGTACACCAATAATTGCTACTGATAGATGTGGATTAGCAGATTTTGTGGCATACAATGATTTGGGATCTATAGTAAATTATGGAGATATTAAAGGTTTAAAAAATGCAATCAGTAGGATTATTAATAATCCTACTGATTATAAGAGTCAGGCTAAATATGGTCGTCAATATGTTTTACAACATTTTGGTTGGGATAAGATTGCTGATAATTGGCTGAAACTTTATCAAGATTGTGTTTTACGCGAAAATGAGAGTTAAATTATGTGTGGTATTTGTGGTTTAGTTCAATTTCCTGGATGTCCTCCAATTTCTTTGGATATGTTGGAGAAGATGAGCGAATTGATTGTTCATAGAGGTCCAGATGATTCTGGTATATACGTTTCTAATGACAATTCAGTTGGGTTATGTAATAGACGCTTGTCTATTATTGATCCAACAGATTCTGGTCGTCAACCATTTAGTAATGAGGATAAGACGATTTGGGTAGTATACAACGGTGAAACATATAATTATGCTGATCTTCGTGGCAAATTAATTGACAAAGGTCATGTGTTTTCGTCACATACGGATACTGAGATATTGGTGCATTTGTACGAAGAATATGGTGTTGATTGTGTCAAGCATATGAGAGGAATGTTTGCCTTTGCAATCTGGGATGAAGGTAATAGACGTCTTTTTATCGCACGTGATAGACTTGGTGTGAAACCACTTTATTATGCAAAGACAAATGATTCTTTTCTTTTTGCTTCTGAAATAAAATGTTTATTGTGTCATCCGCAGCTGAAAAAAACTGTACATGATGAAGCTTTATATCATTATCTAACTTTTTTGACTACACCTGCACCACAAACCTTGTTTGAAAATATTTTTAAGTTACCTGCAGGGCATAGGGCTGTAATTAATGCAGATGGGTATATTAATTTAGAACAGTATTGGGATGTGTTTAGTAATGACAATGCAAACAACTTTGATAGTAATGATGATCAATCTGTACGTGTCTTGGAAGCTTTACGTGAAAGTGTCAAATTAAGAATGGTATCTGACGTACCTTTTGGGGCATTGTTGTCAGGGGGTATGGATTCTAGCACTAATGTAGCTCTGATGCATTCCCAAATGGATAGACCAGTACAAACTTTTTCAATTGGTTATAAAGGTACTAATGTTAGTGAATTTAATGAAGTTGAGTATGCTAGACAAGTGGCTAAACATTTTGGTTCTAACCATCATGAGATCATTATTGATCGCAATCATTTAATAAAGTTTTTACCTGATTTAGTGTATTATCAGGATGAACCAATTGCTGATCCAGTTTGTGTGCCTCTTTATTACGTATGTAAGCTTGCCAAAGACGCAGGCACTTCTGTATTGCAAGTAGGTGAAGGTGCTGATGAATTATTTGGTGGTTATTTGCATTGGAAGTCTGTATTACGTCTTAGACAAGGACCTTGGCAGGTGTTTACCGCGTTACCAAGTTGGTTAAAGAGAATGGTTTTGAAATCAACTAGTTCTATGCTTGATGATTTACGTTTAGAATATTTGCGTCGAGGAGTGGTAAATGAAGAACTATTTTGGGGAGGAGCGATTGCATTTGGTGAGATTGCAAAAAGGAAGATATTGTCCGATGGTTATTTGCAGCGTATTGGTGATCTAAGTTCACATGATATTGTCCAGAGATATAGACGCATGTTCGACAGTAGTTGTCCCGATCCAGATTATTTGAAATGGATGAGTTATATGGACTTACAGATGAGATTACCTGAACTGTTGTTAATGCGGGTAGATAAGATGTCTATGGCTACTTCTGTTGAGGCAAGAGTACCATATTTGGATCATGAATTTGTAGAGTTATCTATGAGTATTCCACAATCCCTTAAAGTGCCTGGATTACGCTCTAAACATCTTCTGAAATTAGCTGTACAGGATTTGATTCCGGATCATATTCTACATAGGCCTAAACAAGGCTTTAGGGTTCCTGTAAGTCAATGGTTTACAGAATCATTAGGGTTAATTGCTGAACAAAAATTGCGAAAGTTTTGTGAGCGAACTGATTATTTCCGATGGGACAATATTTCTAAGTTGATATATAGTAGTAACGAGTTAGTGTGGTATTTACTTAATTTTGTGTTGTGGTATGAATTGTGGATAGAGGATGTTCCTAAAGATAAGGTGATAGAAATTCCATAACAATCTTTATGGATACAAGCATTTGATTGCTGATTCCAATTGGCAATTATAAAATGGTATTTGTGTATTAAATATAATAAAAACATTGGTTAGAAATAATAGTGCTACTACAATACCAATGGTGATTTTATGGTATCTTCTTGGTATTATATTAATCCATCCGAGTGTCAACAAAATGCTTGTAGGTAGCATTGCAGGTAGACTGTATCTAGTTCCAGCAAACATTAGCATGTTTGCTTGATGCGGATATATGTCTGTTCGTAGGATTACCATAATAAAAATAAGCATAGTACAGATTATTAGAAAAAATATTGTCATTTGGTAATTATGTTTAGCATATTTTATTTTGTGGTTTCCTAGGTAGGTTTGTCTAACTATTCCACATAATCCTAAAGCTGTAATTATCAAAAATGGAATTAATTGCAATCGATTCAATCCAGGTTGCGTTCCTCCAAATCCTGACCAATACATTGCAAATAACCAACTAGGTAGATCACGCAACCAGACGGGATGTGTGCGTTCCCATGAATAGAGTGACCAGAGAGCTCGGTTGGGAGAAAATCCGAATATATGTTTTCGTTGTATATTTGGCCACATAGTTTCAACTGTGCTGTTTCTGACCATATTGCCTGATATTGTTTCTTTTCCCCATACTTTAATAGTATCTTTATTACTTGTTAAGTGTGAGGCTTGTTTGTTTGTGTGGTTTCCTATTGTTACAGTTAATCCATCATATAAAACAATGCTATCATTATTTGATGCAGGCAAGATAATTGCTAAGTAGTTTGCATTTATAGGTACTTGTTTGACAATTGTTTGAAACTGCCATTCACCAGTTCCTGTGGTCGTATGACTATAACCTCCATCATCTGTAGAAAAATTAGGAAATTGAATTTGGCTGCCTTTATCTAGTTTGGTCCAGCCACCAATGGTGATATTTTTCCCGCGTAGGTTTTCAATCTTGTTATCTTCTATATATTGTACGATACCATGGTAATTTTCTTGGGGATCTACTATTAAAGCATTTGGTCCTGCAGGACCTGATCGATCAATGAATTCGGCAGCAATAAAACGGATCGGTTTATTTGGTTCGTACCAAAACCAGTGTGCAGGAATATTTTGCTTTATAGGCAATAAGATCGGTATTGCTATTGTTATACCCAATGCAAGAGTGGTTAACATCCATTTACGTTGAGAAATAGGCAAATTTGCTAATAAATATATTATCGTAATAGGTATTCCAATCCAGGCAGTTGATTTTGTAAATAGGCATAATATTAGTGCAGGTATTATCCTGATCATTGAGTGATATTTTAATGTGGTGCTATTTATTTTTGATAATGACCAAAATAACAAAGTTATAGAAAACATTGCTCCAGCATCTGTGTTAAGTCCAGATGAAATATCACTCCATTGATGGTTGAGAGTTAAAATGCTAGCTGAAGAAATATGCAACAATTGTTTGCTAGGAAACCAATTTTTAACTGCAAGATATGACAAACAAGTGGCACTCATTCCTAGAAGTAG
>DBHI01000088.1 GCA_002296125.1 Anaerolineales bacterium UBA832
CGTACCTACTTTTGGCGGTGCGTTAGAAAAAACAATTAAGACTGTGCATTATGATAATTTTGCTTGGTCTACTGCAACTGGCAGTCCTTGGACTGATAATTTTGGCAATGGATCGTACACCTCGAACAACTACAGCATTGCTTACCAGTGGAACGAAAATTATGGTTATCAATGGATGTTACTCACAACGCCAACATTGAACCCTAACGGAACGGCTGGTCCAAACGGCGGTAGCAATATGATTGTTGGACAGGGTAATTCCAGTTATTACAACACTTACTCATGGGCCGTAGCTTCAGATAACAGCGCTAACAAACTAGGTTTTCAGAATTGGAATAGCCAATATTATTCTCAACCTCATTGGGACGGTGAGCAATTAAATTTTATGGGTGCTAATAATAATCTTTATGTTCGCAATATTGAACTATTAGCTCATTTAGGATACTCAGGTGCTACTGGCAATAGTTATATGCAAATCGTCACAAATAGTGCTGATTCTGGGCAAGGCAACCGCATGATGAGTAGTTATGCTCGAACGTTTTGGACTAACTCATCTCCAACACATGGGTATTGGGTTACTTCTTCGGGTCATGGCAATAATAATATTAAACTTACAGCACAAAAGGTAAGTAAGTCAGCAGTCATTGCGGCTGGCACAGCGTCTTCATTTACGGCTGATGCTGGAGATTTTTGGGCAATAGCTGATTCTCAAACCAACAGTAATAGCGGCAACCCAAAAACATTAAGTAATAGTTATTCCAATGGTAGTGCATATCAAAAACATATGTTTGCAGATTGGCACTCAACAGCACAAAAACTTGTAATTGTAATCGCTGACGAAAATGGCAACCAGCTAAATTTCTTAGTGGTAGATCACGGTCAACGAGCGCCAAACAACGGAAGATATGCGACGGTAGAACAGCTAGACGAATGGTTTGGGTGGAAATCTCCAATTATTGAAACAAGTGGTGGTGTTGCTAGAATAGCGTTGGGTAGTGGCGGTAGCAGTTCACTTGTTAATAATTGTTCGCCATCGCAACCAGAAGGTTACGTGCCTAATCATTATGCCACTTATACGATGTATCTGGCAGAAAATGATTTGTACCTTTATTGTGAGTCAAACTATGGACGTATTATGAAATATGACTTAACGGATGCCGATGGAGCAGTAGAGGTTATAGCGTCAAAAGCTAAAAGTGCGGCTGGCACAAACGATGTTGTAGGCATGGATGGACAAGATCAACGAGAAACGTTCCATGCTATTAAAACATACCCAACAACGTCAGTCATCAATTCTCGATCATACGCACAAGGCTTTTCCGCTCACATGTCAGTTTATGGCATAAAAGAAACCCGATAGGAGAGTAATCATGGGCCTCACTTCAACGCCAATAGCTACTCAAACAACTGGCGCAGCGCAACCTGATAAAACAATTTCAATTAGACATTATGGAAGCTCTAATGATGTCTTGCTTTATACAGTTCCAGTTGGAAAAAAATTTACCGGTCGATGTGGAACGAATGCAATAAGCTCACAAGCTTATGGTTTTACTATAACAAAATCAGGCGGTGTATATAACAGCGCAAACGATCCTGTGTATATGTTTAGTTATTATTTCGACGGTGCGAACTATAATTATAGACATCCCATGAGTGAAGGAACCTTAAATCTTCATGCTGGCGATACTGTTCGTGTCTTAAATAATAGTTCTAATTTAGAATGGAAAATTTTAGGAGTTGAGAGCGATGCCTGATACAAGACTTATAGACGGTGTTGAGTACGATATTGAAACAACTATCGAAGATGATTTGTCATCGTCAACGATAGCAAAAACCCGCCCTCCAATAACGGAAAAAGAAAACGGAGATGGCAACATCGATGTAACGATAGACTATGAAGGTTTCACGCCAGAAACAAAATTTTTTATCAATCTCCCTAATTACAATCCTCTTTCCGTACAGCCGTGGGTAAATGATGCCCAACGTCATGCGTTTGCTCTCAAATGTGATGAGGGTCTTTGGAATGTATGGCCTCCTATAGTATCCACAAGTGAGGAAAGTGAATAATGACTAGAGCAAGAGATGTAGCTGACAAGAACTTAGCAGTTATATCTGCTGGTAATAACGGTCAAATATTAACATCTGATGGCACTAACTGGTCAGCGCAAGATGCTGGCATAACCGAACTATCAGAAGACACGACGCCTGCTTTGGGTGGCGACCTTACTATGGGATCAAACTCTATAGCCGATGGTGTTTTAGGGATTAAAAACACTGGCACGCAATCAGAGATTCGAATGTATTGCGAAGTAAATAATGCGCATTATGTTGCCTTAAAAGCGCCAGCACATGCAAATTTTAGCGGCAACCCAACACTTACTTTGCCTCCAAATACTGGAACCTCTGGGCAGTTTCTTAGCACAGATGGAAATGGCGTAACAAGCTGGAGCAGTGTAGAAATTCCAGCAGGAGGTACGAGTAACGGCAAAGCGTATTTTTTTGGATCAATGTGAGGATTAAACTATGGCATCAGGCATATTAGGGCAAACGGATATAACAAGTGTTAATACAGATACTAGTATTTATACTGTTCCTGCATCTAAGACAGCAAGTTTAACTTTGTCTTTAGTAAACAGGGGAACTGCTTCAGCCGCAATACGAGTAGGATTGTGTGCATCAGGTTCAATCGGTAATGCAGAATATATTGAGTATGAAACAATACTACCACCTAAAGGAGTACTGGAGCGTACAGGAATTGTAATGCAAGCAACTAAACAACTTGTGGTGCGAACTGACACGGCAAACATATCTGCCAGTGCCTATGGATTTGAGGAATAAGACAATGGGTAGACAAATTATTGAAAATTTACCAAGAACTAAACTTATATATAACCAGTATACATTAAATTCTAATACTTCTAGAGCGCATAACTTAATTTACACTGTTCCTACTGGTAAAAAAGCGTTAATTAATTTTAAATATGCTACAGTAGGTAAAGTAAATACTGGAACAATCCAAACTTTTGCTATTCAATTAGCTGCTCAAAAATATGCGTCTAGTCCTAGATTACATTCCATCATTGCAGTAGGTAAATATAGTTTTAATTCTTCTGCTAGTGATGGACAAATGATAACACTAAGAAATCCTCACGACTACTTAGAATCCTCGATAGGTGCTAACTATAGCGTGGGTGCATATAATCAAGGTTGGTGGGGAAGTGGTCAAGCTAAATATATGCAAAATGCTTATCTATCAAGTGATAACTCTCCTAGGGGACAAAGTTCAAATGATATGTTTTCATCACAACAATATCAGAGTAACTCTGATCCTTGGAGTGGTAGTCAAAATAGCGCTGCTCAAGTTGATGCACAAAAAGATTTTATTATGGAAGCAGGTGAAGAACTTTATTACTTTTATAGAGTTCAAAATTACAGCAGTTATCAATCAGGACAACGAACAGACGTAATGGTAGAAGTTAAAGAAATAGAAGGTTTTGCATAATGTTAAAAATTTTTGACAACAAAGGTATATGTCAACAAATTTTAGCTATAGGTAATTTTGAATTAGCTAGGCAACAAGCTGAAAGAGAAGGTCATATAGCATTTGAAAGCAATAATGATGCACATGAAGTATTAGTTGATGGTGTTTTACATGAAGTGCAAAGTCCTTGGATTAATGATGTTAATAAAGAAGTTACTATTACAGGGCATGAACTAATAGATAATGTATACCATTATACATATACAGAGCGTGACATTACTGATGAAAATAAAGCTAGAGAGGCAGAAATATTATCTGTGCAGGAGGCTGATAAAAGGGAAAAACGAAATGCGTTACTGGCAGAAACAGACTTTTACGCATTATCAGATGTTACAATGCCAGATGCAATGAAAACATATAGACAGGCACTAAGGGATTTGCCAGCGCATGAAGATTGGCCTGATGTAGAATTTCCCGAAAAACCTGAGGAATAAAATAATGGAAAAGAGCATAGACTACAGCAAAATAGAGCCATATCATTATTCAGATTGGTTAGGCAGCTTATCATTCGATGATTTGCAAAAACTTAGGCAA
>DBHI01000103.1 GCA_002296125.1 Anaerolineales bacterium UBA832
TCTTAAATCACCAAATGTATCGTTTAAATAAAGTTTTAAACCTGAACTATTATTAGACAATGCGGAGACAGTAGCAGTATTCTTACTAGTACCGGCTACATGAATTCCATAATCACAATGCGCGTTCCCTTGCGCATTGTCTAATATAGTATTAAGACTACTAGAATCAATAATAGGAGGCGACGTGTTTGGCATAGCCAAGACGCAAGTATAGCCACCAGCTAGTGCACTAGAAGTACCACTAGACCAATCCTCTTTATATGTATGTCCTGGGTCCCTAAAGTGTACATGGGGATCAACAAGTCCTGGTAAACGTATCAAAGACACTATTTATTCACTATTTTCAGAAATGAGATTGGTTCTTTCTATAACTTGATAAATCATACTTGACAACTCCTTATTACCTAATTGTGTATAATGAACATCATCCATAAAATTACTCGCTGTCTTCTCAAAGATGGAGTCCGCATCTACTAAATACACATCTGTTTGCTCGATTATATACCTAATTGAATTATTAAATGATTGCATAGCAATTCGCATTGATTCAGAACTAGGATAAGAAATATGAAAAAAGTTTGTCCGATCCATACAAAATGCTCTAGGAAATTTTAGTAATGCATTTTCTTGACTAGAAAGATCTCGTTTGTATAAGCTCGGTTGAGTAATTAAAACAACGTCTGCTCCATCACTTTTGATTTTCAAAACTAGTCTTTCGATATTAATTTGAAAAGATTTTATAGATCTGAATTCTTCCACAGTATAGTCTGTTACCTTAAATCTTAAGCTAGAATACCAATTGTCTCGCACAACGCTGTAGTATCTACCAAACAAGTATTCAGCAAAACTTGGAGGTTGCGCTCCATTTATAGCAGCACCATAATAGTGGCTGTAATCTTCTTTGTACTCACCAAGCGAATAATCGCTACCAACACAACTGCGAATTAAATCATTAATACCGTGCATAATGATTACAAGGTCAGGATCATACAAATAATACATAGTTGAGTAAGCTATCAAAGAATGCCTGGAAGTCCACCACATACGAGCACCATTAATTATCTCAATTTCACTGTTAGGATAAGCTTCTAACAGTGAATCCTCTAAAAAAGTATGGTAATCAGTAGAGGTAGATCCACCAAGTATTAGAATACGATAATTAGTACCACTACCATATTCTGAGCTTATTTCTGGTGGAGGCATTTGTAGAAATGGATCGAACTTATACGTCCTTGTATAGTAATAATATGCAGAGGAAAATAAATAAAGTAATGATATTAGCAATAAGCCTTGCTTAAACACCCTAATTATCGATGCACTAATAGCTCTAACAAAAATTACAGGTAGCACAAAAGGTATTAACATTATTAAAAGAAAACCAAAGTGCTGCCTAGAGTACCCTAGAATCCAAGGCGTTTCTGATGCATGAAAAAGCCAGCCAATATACACAACTAGATATATTAGATAGTAAATCCATATTGTGACCTTAGTCTTATTCATAGCACAAATGTAGTTTATTCACTTAAAATCCAAGAATTATATTACTTTATAAAATAATATAGTAACAGAAACACACATTAACGTCAGTACTAAAATCAATTATCATGGTAGGACATTCCAGAAGTAGACAAAAAAACCAACACCAACAAGACAGAAAAAAATAAGGTTCCGTACTCGCTTTTGCAGTATACCCCAGATAAGTACTACGACATTACCAACAAAGCGAATTAGCCAAATGACTCCTAGAATACCAATAACAGCAAAGATAATATATATTAGTAAATTAATATTCATACCTCAAATATACACCCAACGAATAAAATTTTCCAACAGATGAATTGCTGCTGTTTATATACAGACAAGTCACCAAACATACTCTAAATTCTTACATGTACCGTTAGGAATATTTACATTTATTGCATCACCTGCTTGCACTAATCCCCCAACTAATACAACTCCCATAACACCCGCTTTACACACAACATTGCCTTTACAATCGTAATAAACTAATTCTTTCAACAAACCTTCCTGAAAGCGATCAATCTGAGAGCAGGGATTTCGTAATGCAGTCAACTGAATCACTACATTACTTCCTATGAAAAGTTTTGTATTGGTTGGACACTTAAGAAGATCAACACCTCGGGTAGTTATATTCTCACCTAGATAACCGGCTTTCACATCAAACCCTTTACGATTAACCTCATCAAATAATTCGGAATGCATCAAATGCACCTGCCTTATATTAACTTTATTAGGATTCTTTCCAACAAGATATCGATGTTTCACAGTCCTGCCTGCATGCGCATCACCTTCAACACCTATACCAGCAATTAAATTGATTGTTAAACAACTACTCTTGCTAAAAGCATGTTTCTTACTTAAATTAACTGAAGTAACTACACCTTCTATCAAATTCATATCAAACCCCTTTTGGGTCTACTGATCTACATCATTTCCACTCAAAAACCCCAGTCAAAATGAGGAATGACACGGTAAAAATGTCCATAATTATGATCATTACTGGTATAGCAGATAGAATATTTGATTATCAATTTAGCTAGCTTCCAGACGGGTATGTCCACACCTACTAGTACAGTCCTTGTAATCTCAGATATATTATCCATAATATTCCACTTCACGTTTGTAATGTTGTCTAATTGTATAGTATTCTAATGATCACAAACATACTTAACTGCGAAAAAGACAAGTATTTGTTACAATGAGAGGTGATTTGGTGATCTATGCAATACTATGTAAATCGAAAAAGCATTATAATATTTATCCTTATAATCTTGACCATATGTAATGCATCCTGCCAACCACGCAGTGGCATAAAAGAAGTTCTAGTAACAAAAATAGTCCAAACACATATCACTGAGACAAAACCTTATACACTCCCAACCAATACTCCTATACCTACAAGCAGTCCAATACATACAATTACTTCAATACCTACAAATACTAATAAATCAAAACTAACCAATACAAAAACATCAACTCCTTCCTATACAACTACAGATACAGATACAACTACAGCTACACCCACTCCTACTCCAACTCCTACGAAAGAAGTAATTAGCTTTCCATTCAATATAGACAGTGGAAAACACTGGCGATATGTTAGTGATAGGGTCATGGGAGGAGTATCAAATGGTCAGGTTTCGCTTGAACAAAATGGAGAAGAAATCTATGCCAGACTTACAGGTAATGTAAGCACTAGAAATAATGGTGGGTTTATTCAATTAAATTCTTCAAGTTCGTTATACAATGATCCATTAATGATTCAATCAGTTCGTAATTCTGAAAAAGATGGCAAAAAACTCCAAGGTGTGCGACTAAAAGTGCGTGGCAATGGAGAGATTTATTATATTTTCATTCAAACCAATGAGATCAGATCGGTTAGTGACTACTATCAATCCTCATTTGTGGCTAATGCTGACTGGGAAATGATTTATTTACCATTTAATAAATTTATACGTAAACGATCAGATGTTATTATAGACACAAAGCTAGAAGCCAAAAGCATAAGAAGTTTCGGGATTATGGCTTACGGTCGTGATTTTATAGCTGATCTATCGGTCTCAACAGTAGATTTTTACTATTGACCAGAAACTGTCAAGCTAGCCACTGTGTCAGCAACAACTTCAGCTAAAATAGGCATTGCTTCATTCCATGAAATCCCATAAACATTCTCAAAAATCTGATTGAAGTCTTCCTCTGTAACTTCACCCACACCATATAAAGCAGCGCGTGTATTCAATCCCATTGATGATGTTGGTCCACCAATAGCACTTAGTGCTTCAACAGTCAAATAACCTATCGTATAACCAAGTGCATATTCAGGACTTTTCCCTGGTAAACAGTCTCTATCCATGTAAAAATCAAGAATTGCATCGGCAGAGTAATCATTAAAACCCTCAACAGGATGGCCTTTGACCTGCATTTCACGTAGTTGCAAGTATTCTTCTAAGCTATCCGAACCTACAGCAAGTCCTGCTAAATGAGCCTGACCTTCCCCTAGCCAACATGCTGACGGCATAGTCTGGTGTCCTCTATTAGGGTCTTTCGTTCCTATCCACGGAGCGGCTTGAACTGCATGCGTATATTCATGGATCTGTAAAGGCCCGAAACGGTATGGATCCGAAGCATCCGGTGGATAAATACCCACAACACCTACACCTGTATTAGCGTCAAAGATACCTGAATTTGCACCTGTACAAGCTTCAGGAATATGTTGACAAGGAGCATCTACCGACCTCTCCATACCTTTAGAATAAAACGGCATTTTCTTGAATTTTGACACCGCCCAAGGCTTATCTTCAAAACTATAAAAGAAAGCGACATATTCAGATGGCTGAGGAAATTGTTTCCAGAAAGCTATTGCATTTCTGTAGGCATCTTCATTTTCATTGTAATATAGTGTAGTATTAGGTCCAACAAGTATTTTTAACTCTACTAAAGAATGTGAACTTTCATAATTTGATCTAACTTCATTTTTAGTACTCTCCCATACTATTTGGGGAATCTCTTCACTTAGCGAAACTATATTAGAAAAAACAATTGGAGACACAAATGGAGTAGAAGATGGAATTGGCACTAATGTAGCAGACTGATCAACCTCATCTTCAGAATCCGAGTCTGGCACATCAGTACCAATCGATTCTGGCACATCAGTAGCCAGATAAGTTGAAACTGCTGTACTAGTCTGAACTAAATCTGCAGTAGATTCAGATGATACTACTACAGCAGTACCCGCAGAAATTGTCACTTCTGTTTCTGAGAAGTTCGCTACAGTTTCCAGGGGTGGAGATTGCCTCGAATTATCTAATCCATACTCACACCCAGCCAATAATGTAACAATTACTAGAATCAATAATTTGTTTCTCATAAAATAATTCCTTTTCAATGATCCCTTATGTCTATAATTGATAACCATTATAATATACTTGCTATTGAAAATTTATTTTGTCTATAATTACTTGCCTCTAAATCTACGTAAGTGTATAACAGAACTCATATACATATATTAGGAGTTAATAAAACTCATGAGTAAACACTTCTTCATAAAGTTAGTAACTAGCCCAGATGTTGACCAATTCAAGTGTATAGTAGGATTAGGATGTACAGCACAAGCCATCAATGACGGACACAAAGTAGATGTATTCTTCGCAGCGGGTGCAGTCCAATTGCTACATGCAGAATATATTTCCGCTCTAGACAAAACAATGGAAGATTCAACTAAGATATGCCAAGGTTTTCTTAAGACAATCATTAATGGAGCCAACAGCATTCATTGCTCAACAGCATCACAAGGTTATTTTGGAGTCAGTCAAGATTCACCTAATTCTCTCATCAAGGGAATTGATTTAATCTGGAGTGGTCCTGATGGAGTAATTGCCTTAGCATCAGATGCAGAAGTCATATTAACCTACTGACCATAATTATGTGGAACTAACTGACTGAAAGATACTACTTATAAATCGTCTTCCGGATTATTTGTAAACTTTTTTGAATTCCAACCAAATTTGAACACAACGAAACCTATAAGGAAAGCAGACCATATGCGGAAGATAGGTTCTGGCATTGGCTCACCCAATGAAGTATGTATAGTTGTGTTAAAAAAAACTGTAACCAGTCCTAAAATAATAGTATATAGCGTTCTAGACATAATACCTTACCTTATTGCCTATAAAACATGACATGATTCTATCAGAATTTTTAGTATCAATATTATTACCAGGAACCCTTCTAATGATCACGCTACTCTACATCAGATATTACCTGATTCATCACTTATTAGATATAACTACTTCATTCCTGCCTGAGTGGTCATACTCAAATGTAACATACCCATCATCACTCAAGGTGTCCACAATGATACCTTCTACACTTACAATGTATGAACCCGGAATCATATCCTCTGGTATATTAATAGACGTTTTCCCTAATGTGCCTACTGGGCCAGCCGATGTAAACCTTATTTCACGCAAACCTTTATCATAAGTCATACCGTAAACATGTGATGTTGACTCGACAGATATAGTCTTACCCTCAACTTCAAACTGATATTCCACACTAGTCAGGGGCAACAAGATTGCCCGATATAACCTCCTAATCTTGTGATATTCTGGTCCGTATTTATCTGAAGCCTTTGTCTTTACTACTACATAAAGTACTCTACCGGTAGCATCAATTTCCAAGCTACGGTCCTGAGCAAATGTGCGACCATAAATAGAATGCCCACTCTTTGCTGCGTTCGACCTAGCCAGATCGTTTGGATATGGAATTTCTGACTGAGCTGACGCAACTTCTGAACTAGTTAACAATGGCAATCCATAATCTACTACATGCCATCTATCACCTCCATTTCTAGTACGATATACGTGATCTGGAGTTATGGCGTATAAAACTAATGGATTAATTTGATCAATAGCCAAATCTATTACGGGCATATCATCAGGAATTCCAGCAGAAACCCTATTCCATTTCTCACCTCCATTAGACGTCTTATAGACTCCTCTTTCAGTTGCCGCATAAAGCGTATCGTACGATATCGAATCCATTTGAAGATCATTAGTGTATAAATCAAGCCCATTGTTTATAGGTCTCCAATTTTCTCCACCATCCTCTGTTTTGTATATACCAATAGCAACCTCTGTTTCATGCAAAGATGTCATAGCATATGCAATATCAGGATTAGTTGGGTGAATAACTATCACATTAATTGAAGTACGAGTCTCTATGGGAAAACCATTACTCATTTCTACAAAAGATTCTCCACCATCTACAGATTTAAAAATATGGGCACCAGTCAAATTGAATTCAACATCAGGATATACAGTATCATGTACTGAACCAACATAAATTACATTTGAATCAGATGCGGCCACTGCAAGACCATGTAAATGAAGCCATCTACGTTTAGAATCATCATACAAACCCAATTCTCTTGTCTCATCACTAACACCCGCTGCTATTAATGGAGCCAAATCAGTCCAATTATGGCCTTCATCTTTACTAGTCATAAGCTCACCATCATTCATCCAACTAGTTAAGTATATTTCTGTAGGTAATGTCTGGCTAAATGCAAAAACCATAGGGTAATGAGCTGCATGATTTGGTGAGAATAACCAGTTCTCACCTGCATCAGGAGTAAAAAATGCTCCCCGACCAGATTCACCATCTGCCCAAAGATTAAACGGCAACAATGGATGCGTACCCATTTGTACTAATTTAGCTTCATCTACACCTGTATCACTACGAAACCAATTTTCTCCACCATCAACAGTCTTATACAATCCTTCACCTTCATGCAAACCAGGATTGTAATGATTTGGATGAGTCGTATAAACCTCTGAAGCAGACCCTGCAAGAACAATATTCTCATTACTTGGATCAACGGCAATTGGTGTAGTAAACTTATACTGCAATCCATTATTACGTTCAATCCAAGATAATCCAGCGTTATCACTTCTATATACACCCTCATGAGTAGCGACATAAGCTACATCCGAATTGCTGCTAGCAAAAGTAACATGATGAAGTAATTTAGTATCAAGTCCAGTGTTAACTGACTCCCATGTTACACCGCCATCTGTACTCCGAAACATTCCAGACTCAGCCCCTGCAGCAAGAATAGTGTTTGGATCACCAGGACGTAAGGCTACACCCAGCATTTCATTCTGAAGAGTATATTCACTGAGCAAATTACCGCTCCATGTTGCGCCTCCATCACGACTTACCTGCACTCCATTGTTAGTAGCTGCCCATACCACACTAGAATCTCCAGGCTGTACCGCCAAAAATTTTGCTCCACCACAAGTTTCGCAAACCCCTGCATGCTCCCAATACTCCCCGGAATTATTGCTCACAAAAATGTCAATAGGGCCATCATCAGTACCGCTACGATACATCCCCTTCACAGTTGATGTATAAGCAATATCACCATTATCTGGCGAAAATACTATTGCAGTAAATATATCCGCTCCTTCTTGACTTTCATCTACTTTCATTACTTCCTCTATAGCCCCGTCATCAATAGAGCTCCAAGTCAGACCACCATCTACACTACGATGCATCGGACCCTCAAGATTAGTGTAAACCACCACATCAGGATCCGTTGGACTGACTGCTATACCAGAAGTATGTCCAGTTATATGAATAAGTTTCCAAGTTTCACCTTTATCTATACTTTTATAGAGTGACATATCATTAGAATCTATTCCAGCATAGACAATATCTGGATTAGAAGGTGCAATTTGGATTGCAGTATATTCGCCGGCACGCAGATCATTTACAGGCTCCCATTGAATATCTGCGCATTCACTTCCTGTTAATTGATCGCATGTATTGTTTTCACTAACAATATATGAAGGCTCAGGCAATTCTACGGATTTAAGTACCGCTGCGACTACACCTTCAGGCAGTGCAGTTGGAACAGCTATCTGTTTACCATGATGATGATGCGAAGAATCGCCACTGATTGTAGCCCCTTCATCAGACATGCACACCTTTATTAGATCGAGTTCTTCATGACTTAATTCTCGACACGCATTTCCACATATATCTGGCATTATTTCATCAGATACCGCTTCACCCAATATGCCATCAATACACCCAATGTCATATGATTCTGGATCAAATCCAACATGATGATCTTCTACATCCATCGAATCTCCAGAAATATCCTCCACTACAGATAATGATTCTTCAGCTACAGATGTAATTACATCACTCTCGACTCCCTGCTCAACCTTCTGGCTATCCTGCCGCTCACTAAACTCCACATGACAAGATTCAATCTTTTTTAATTCATCTGCAGTAGGAGGACGGCACTTAGTCCCGCAGATATCAGAAAATATTTGATCACTAGTTTCCATACCCAATATGCTGTCAGCACATCTAAAGTCATATTCCTGAGAATTGAAAGCACTCTTTGATTTTTCAGTTACAGCAGTTGACAATTCTTTTTGATCTTCATCATCAGAATAAGGAGATGCACCCTCGTTCTGAGCACATGCTGTTAAATATACAACTACAACCAACAGAATCATACCTAGTCTCAAGGAACATATTTTTTTACTATTCACAATAATCTCCTCACACATAAGGGATCCCTTATTTATTTTCCAACAACTATTACAATATCAACTTTAGTAACTAGACATTGGATGATCAACATCAAAAAGATGTTTTTGATCCTCCACTCCTGGACAAAATTCCCAATCTTCTGTAGGGAAATATCTTGTAATTAATTTGTATAAATTAGGGTCGTTTTCTCGTATCCAATCCCTAGTATCATGAGACCGCTTAAACCCGGCTCTGTCCATTATATAACCTTCCACAGAAATCGCCCAGTATTCCCCAACAATATGGCTAATATTCTGAGAGCTACCATCTGCTATATGTTGTTCGCCAACCACAAATATCTCTCTATCGATTGCATCAAGTGCAAGCTCATAAATTCTTTCATAAAAGTGAGTCTCATTAATTTCCTCAAACACGATGTGATTTATCGTATGCACCATTTCATGAATTATTGGATCACCACCAATATCCCAGTTGCCCGGATAACATAACCACGCGGCATTAGCCGTCATACTTACATCGGTCATCCCCATAGCGAATCCTCCCGGCTCATTTTCATCGGGATATTCAGGCAAGACTGATACATCACCTTGTGGTCCAAACAACGATATACGCACCTCATTTCTTTTTAGTATCTCCCGAAATTCGGAGCGCGCTGAGGTCATGTACAATACGGATTCTCGTGCAGCCAGTAACGCCTCATCAGGCACAGTTGTGCCTCCTACTATTATCACTCCCCCACCACTGATGTATTTCGTGTAATGCTCCAATCCAGGTGGGCTTGGAGAATCAATCACGTTTGGCCCAGTCTCAATATACTCAAAAGCTTCCCAGTGAGATGCATGACCAGTCCATTCATGATCACCTCCTTCAAGGAATTTTTCCAATGCTACCTGCAATGACCGTTTGCTTCCCGCACCAGTATATGCATCACAAGCCGACTGGACATATTCCAGGTAGTCTTGCCATTCAAAACTTACACCAAACATTTCCAGCAGCTTGAAAGTATTGAATGCTTTTGGTTTTACAGTCATGATATCCTCAATCGCCATTTCGTAATACCACGTAGCAAATGGTCCATTTCTAGCAATTTCTCCTGACGCATCCACATAGGAATATGTAAGAGTTTCATCTACATCCTGGTATTTATTCCGCAACTTAAGGATATAACTTAGCATGGGAATTTCATCTGCACTAGCTGTTATTTCCCGGCAATCATCAGTTAGTGTTAGTGCATCCGAATTAATATGTTTATTACCATTCCCGCATGCACTCAACAACATTGCAATTATTAAAATAGATAATTTATTTCTTGTCTTCAAATTCTTTCTAATCAACACAATTCCCGGATTAATTTTTGTTAAAAATATACTTTAGATTTTGCAAACGCCAACTACCTTCACCACCGACACGGATATCTCGACTTTGAAATAACCGCCAGGACACAATAGCCAGAATTAGATTAATAGCCACAAACATTATAAAATAATTTAAACTGAGTCCATCGCTAACAGCAGACGTAGTTTCTAAGTAAGCTAAGGGAGAGAAATCAGAAACTCGCTGTAACTCTTCAATCACTTCTGAAAGTAAGGTAATAAAGAAACTGGCACCTACAAACATTCCGCACAACATACTAGCCATACTACGCGCTGGCATAATCATTGCAAAGAGCAATGAAATATTCATAAAGAACATAATAATACAAAACAAAGAGACAAATGGCATCAGCAAATCAAAAGCTGGAATACTAAAATAATTTGACCAGGTCATAGTTAGTAGAAGCGAACCCCATGAAATAAGTATCAAAAAAACAATTACCATAGTGCTAGCAAAGAAACGCCCCCAGAAAAGAGACGTTCGACTTATAGGGTGTGCCAAGATAAGATCTAAGGTTCCATCCTCTTCATCACGCGCCAACATATTAGCACCTATTCCATTAACCAAGAGACAAAGCATCAGTGGCAAGATGGAAAAATACTGAACATCCAACCATCCAATCGGCGTGCCCATTTGATCCATATTAAACATCGCAGCCATTTCCGGCATCGCTTCTACATACGCATCCACCATATCATACATTGCATTAGTGTCTGCTATCATATCAAACATGGATCCGATCATAACACTCAGTGCAGCGAGACCAATTCCCCACCCAACTAATAGACCACGTGATTTACTAACAGTATTACGAATTATAGTCAACATATCAATTACCCTCCTGACCTTCATAGTACTCTAAAAATATCTCTTCCAGGTTGGCGCCTTCAGTCTCAAAATCATTGACTGGGTATTTTGCAACAACTTTTATTAGATCATCCATCTCACCTTCGTACTTCAACGAAACTACTAAATTATCGTCTTCAGCAATCAGCTCAACACCTGGAAGATTATATAGCTCTTCAGTATCAATGTCTTCTTTAAAACGAATACGCACACGACGAACAGAACGCTTAAGTAAGGTGTCAGTCTCTACAACTTTGATTATTTTGCCTTTTCGGATAATAGCAACTCGATCAGCAATAGCCTGAACTTCACTGATTATATGTGATGACAAAAAGACTGTAGCTCCATAATTTCGAGCCTCAATCAGCATACTAAGTACTTCCTGCTGCATAAGTGGATCTAGGCCTCCAGTAGGTTCATCAAGCAGTAAGAGCTCGGGACGGTTCATCAGAGATGCAACAATACCTACTTTCTGCTTATTTCCTTTTGAGAAGTTTCTAATTGGAGTTGTTAGTTCCAGTTTAAGTCGCTCAGACAATTGATTAATAAACTTCCAGTCTGGACTATTACCACGCAAGTTACTAAAAAAACGCAAAATCTGCATAGCTGTCATATTTTCGTCCAAATGCAGTTCGCCGGGAAGATAACCCACGCGCGCCTTGATAAATTCAGATTTTTCCTGAGGATTTAATCCCAAAACACTAATCCACCCACTTTGAGGACGAATCAAATCTAACATACATCTAATGGTAGTAGTTTTACCTGCACCATTAGG
>DBHI01000072.1 GCA_002296125.1 Anaerolineales bacterium UBA832
GAACTTTCATGATTTTTGTTCTTCCAATCTGAATGAAAGGATATGGTAATTTAGTAATTATTTTGGAGTTTGCGTTTTTTATTATTATCTGTTTGTAATCAATATGCATCACTAAATTACCTGGTAACGAGCACTCCTGACGGACATCTGCGTTTTGAGAGAAATTGACTGCATTTATGATCGTATCAAAGCCGATATCTGTTATGTGAGGTTTTAGGTGTTTAATTGAAAGTCTTAATATTGCTAGCTGTACACCCAAAGCATATTTTATAAATTTGGAGCGATCAATAAATATTGATTCTTTGTTTGTTGAAATGGCTAGATCATTCCATACATTATTATATGCTTCAATAAGTATTTCATTGTCATATCTTAATGTTTGGGACATCTTGGTTGTAGTTCTTACTACTTCAGGATTAATTTTTTGGAGTATTGGTATAACATCATGTCTAATAATGTTACGCGTGTGACTACGGTCGTTGTTACTTGGATCTTTAATGGTGTCAAGATTATATTTGTTGCAATAGTCAATAATTTCTTTGCGTGTACTTGTTAAAAGTGGTCTACCTACCAAAGTATTATAGTGTTTGAGACTACTAATTTTAATCATGTTGTTACTGATTCTTGTCACTGACTTCATTCCACTTAATCCAGTAATACCAGCTCCTCTGATCAAATTCATTAATATTGTTTCTAGTTGATCATTAGCAGTATGAGCTACTAGAATTATTTGTATTTTGTTTTGTACAGCTAATCTATTAAAAAATTTATAACGTGTTTGTCGTCCTGCATCTTCTATTGATAATGTATGTTTGGATGCAATTTTTTCAATATTTTCATTATGAATTTGAACTTGAAAACCTAAACTTTCTCCATAGTTTTTCACAAACTGAGCATCTTTTGTGGAAGACGAGCGAAGATGATGGTCTAAATGTGCTACAATTATTTTCGATTGAAGTTCATCGTATCTACTAAGAAGATGTAGCAAAGCAATACTATCAGGACCACCTGATACTCCAACAACTATCCCTTTATTCCATAAGTTTGGGCATTTATTTTTTATAAAGTGATCTAGTTTTTCTAATAGATTCATGGGCGAGATTATAGCATGTGTCAGAACTAGCATATTGTGATGTCATAGCCATGGTATAATCGCCCACCATAAGGATATCTTTAATAAGAGAGGTAATCTATTGGCATTTAGTCCATTAAATTGGTTTTTGGGTTTATTTTCATTAGATATTGGCATTGATCTAGGTACTGCTAATACTCTGGTTTATGTGCGGGGTAAGGGTATAGTGATTAATGAACCATCTTGGGTTGCAATTGATAAGAAGACCAGGAGACCACTTGCTATTGGTTCAGAAGCTAAGGAATTAGTGGGACGGACACCGACTAATATTACTGCAGTGCGTCCATTGAGAGATGGTGTAATTTCGGAATTTGAGATTACGCAAGCTATGCTCGGTTATTTTATTGATAAAGCGCATGAGCAGAGTTATGTTCCTATACCTAGACCTCGTGTAGTAGTTGGTATTCCCAGTGGTGTTACGGAAGTAGAGAAAAGGGCTGTTTACGATGCCACTATAGCTGCTGGTGCTAGAGATGCATTTCTCATTGAAGAACCAATGGCTGCTGCTATTGGTGCAGGTCTTCCTATTGGTGAGGCACGTGGATCTATGGTGTTGGATATTGGTGGGGGCACCACTGAAATAGCAATATTTTCTATGGGGGGTGTAGTGCTGAGTAGATCTTTGCGTGTGGCTGGTGATGAGATGGATGAAGATATCATTCAATATGCTCGTACAAAATACAATTTGGCAATCGGTGAGCGAATGGCTGAAAGAGTTAAAATAGACATTGGTTCTGCTCATTCTTTATCTGAAGAGAAATCAGCTGTATTACGTGGTAGAAATTTGGTGACAGGTCTTCCAGATTCAGTTGAGGTTTCTTCTATTGAGATTAGAGGAGCGCTTGCTGAATCTACCCGTACACTTGTAGATTTAGTGAAAGAAGCTATTGATGAAACACCTCCAGAAATCATAGCAGATTTGATGGAATCGGGGGTCTGTTTGGCAGGTGGAGTATCTCAACTACAGGGTTTAGCAGACAGGATGGAAGATGAAATTAATATAGAGTGTTGGGTTTCTGACGATCCATTGACTTGTGTAGCACGCGGAGCAGGTTATATTTTAGATGATTTAGACAACTTGGCGAAATTCTTAGTTGGACTTGAGCGTGGTAGTACTCAACATACATAAAAATTGGATTCATATCAATAGAAATACTTGTGAAATTGTCAATTTTATACATAAGATCCAATCCAATTGCTATGCTAATTTTAGGGGCTTTTTTAGCAATGATATTAGTGCAGTTACCTGTATATTGGGGTTTCTTACTTGTACTAACTTTGATCATTATTGCTGCTGCAGTTTATGAACCAATAATAGCTTTATGTTTGGGAATAGTTTTTGGTCCATCTAGGGCATTATTATCTACTCTTTGGCCTGAATTGCCTCTTTATCCAGGTCAGATTTTGTTCTTGATATTTTTTCTGACTTGGTTGTTTCGTTTTGTCATGATTGATAATGGTGCTTGGAAAGTTTCCAGTATAACAAAATTTTTGGTGATTTATTTGTTTATATGTCTATTATCTATGTGGGGAGCATTAGATCTTTCATCAGCAATTAAAGAGATGATTAAGTGGATTCAAATATTGATTATTATTTTTGTAATCTCAAATTATGGAAATAAAACAGATATAACAGTATGGATATTATTTTCAATACTGTTGTCTGGTTTGTTACAGTCTATAATTGGATTTTGGCAGTTTATGTTGAGAGGTACAGGACCAGAGTCGTTCAGCCTCATTTCCGGGTTGTATAGGGCCTATGGCACTTTTGAACAACCCAATCCTTTTGGAGGCTATATGGGAATTGTTTGTCCAATTGCTGCGGTGATTTTGTGTTATATCATCAAGAAGATGTATGTGGAACGTAACACGCATAAATTCATGTTCAAATTTATTTTTGTTTTGATTGTTTTATTATCATCCATTACATCATTGATTGTTTCTTATTCTCGTGGAGCCTGGGTTGGAGCGTTTGCAGCATTTTTTGTGATGCTGACCTTTCTACCAATCAAATTTGCTGTGGCAAGGTATATAGTGTTTTCCATTGTTGGTTTAGGGCTTCTAGCATTTAATAGGGAAATTTTACCTGATCATTTCAATGATAGAATTGATTCAATTGAGGAAAATGTTATTTGGCAGGACGTACGAAGGATGCCTATCAGTGAAAGTAATTATTCGATGATAGAACGTGCTGCGCATTGGCAGGCAGCTCAGTATATGCTTGTAGATAATCCTTGGTTGGGAGTTGGTCTGGGTAATTATGAAGTTGCATATTCACGATATCAACTCCCTAGATGGGAAACTTCATTAGGACATGCTCACAATTATTATTTGAATGTTGCTGCTGAGACTGGTCTAATTGGTTTTATTGCATTTGTATCTTTTTGGATATATGTTTTATATAGAATGTTTCTTTTATTGAGAAATAAGTTTGACCTATATGTTTGGTTGACATTAGGTTTATTAGGTGTTTGGATCCATATCAGTGTTCATAACTTAGTTGATAATTTATTTGTTAATAATATTCATTTGGCTGTAGGAAGTTTGTTAGGTGTACTATCTTTAATGGAATTAAGTTCATCTAATGACAATAAATTGGGAGACGTGTTTTATTCTAGGAAATGTGAGAAGATAGAATCATGAAATATTTTCTTTTGAACAACAATGAAGTGAGACGTTTTGTAAAATTTTGTATAGTAGGAGTAATTGGTTTTACTATAGATACGGGGGTACTTAATCTTATGGTGGGTGTATTAGGGATGTCTAGTAATACATTGCGACTTGTTGCAAAAACTGTAGCATTTGGAATGGCATTAACCAGCAATTTTTTTTGGAACAGATATTGGATATATCCTGAATCGAGGACTAAAACAGTTAGATTGCAAGCTGTACAATTTACAGTTGTAAATTTAATCGGATTAGCACTCAACTTGTTGATTTTTGGTTTTGTGAGTAACGCATTGATTCCTCAATTTCAGATGGGTTATGGTACACGAATAGGATTATTGATAGGTACTAATTTGGGTCAAATAGCTGCTGTTGCAGTCGTTTTGTTTTGGAACTTTTTTGTAAATCGTTATTGGACTTATAGTGATGTAGATTAGAGCATAATAATGAAAATTGGCATTGAGGTTACTGCGGCTTTAACGCAAACAGGTGGGATAGGAAGATATGTGAGAGAAATGTTGTCGGCATTGTCTCTTCTTGATAGTGATAATAAGTATCACCTTTTTTATGCTAGTAATAATAATAGTAAAAGTCATATAGAGTTACCTAAAAATTCTTTCATAAGGCGAGTTCCTGTTCATGATATTTGGTTGGCTAGAATTTGGCATCGTATGCGTTTTCCTTTGCCTGTAGAATATATCATTGGTAATGTAGATGTATATCATTCCCCTGATTTTACGTTACCTCCTACTCTGAAGAGTACTTCTACTTTGTTGACAATTCATGATTTATCATTCTTACGACACCCTTCTTCTGCAGCTCCAGGGTTGCGTCAATACTTAACTGTTGCAGTGCAACATTCTGTAAATAGGGCTACACATATCTTAGCCGATTCCGAATCAACAAAAAATGATTTGATTGAATTGTATAAAGTTCCTTTTGAAAAAGTTTCAGTAATATATCCTGGTGTCTCATCGGACTTTCGTCCTGTGAGCAACATTAATGAATGTGAGAAAGTGCGTATAAAATATAATTTAGGTGATCAACCATTTGTTTTATCTGTTGGTACTTTACAACCAAGAAAAAATCATAGTATGCTGATACGAGCATTTGATCTTGCATTGAGAGATTCTAACTATAATCTTGTTTTAGCTGGTGGTGTAGGATGGGAATATGATGAAGTGTTCGAACTGGTCAGAAAACTTGATTTGAAAGAAAGAGTTTTGTTTCCTGGTTTTGTGGAAGATTTAGACCTGCCTGCTTTGTATTCTTCATCGTCAATTATGGGGTTTCCGTCTATTTATGAGGGGTTTGGATTACCAGTGATAGAGGCAATGGCATGTGGGGTGCCCGTCTTTGTATCAACATCTTCCTGTTTGCCAGAAGTAGTTGGACAATCGGCGTTGTTAGTAGATCCTTATGATTTGACAGGAATGGCTGATACTCTTAGTAATTTGATATTTGATTTGAAACTTAGGGAAAATCTTCGTAGTAAGGGTTTAGATAGAGCTAAACTGTTTAGTTGGGAAGATGCTGCTAACAAATTATTGCAGATTTATTGTACACTAGGAAATACTAAAAATAATTATTGTTAATTTAGATGATATTATTGACATAAATGAATAGTACAAAAATTAGACTGTCTAAGCAACCTTCAGAGTCTTTTGTGCATACTGCACAATTGATGTTGCCTGAGCATGCAAATACACTTGGTAATGTTCATGGAGGTGTTATCATGAAACTTGCAGACGAGGCAGGTAGTTTAGCTGCTATGCGTCATGCTGGCAGTCATGCGGTTACTGTGTTTGTTGAATCAATGACATTTGATAAACCAGTTCAAGTCGGTTTTTTATTACATTTTAATGCTAAAGTGACTTGGGTAGGTACAACTTCAATGGAAGTATTGGTAAAGGTTGACTCTGAAAATCCTTTGACAGGTGATACAGTTGAAACAAATTCTGCGTTTTTTGTATATGTTGCTCTCGATGATTATAGAAAACCAACATTGGTTCCTGAGTTGAGTTGTGAAACAGAAGTTGAACAGGAAATGATGGATAGTGGTGAAAAGCGTAGATTGCAACGAATAGGTGACAGTAAGTGAGATAGATATAATATAGTTGCATTTGAGATAACTATAAATTGGAAATGTTATTATGAATTTACAATCAAACAATTTATCGAAAACTAATGATACTGATCAACAAAACAATTTTGTCGTATCAAGAGTCGCTGAAGATGTTAGGAATGGTAAATTTGCTGGCAGAGTACAGACTCGTTTCCCACCTGAACCAAATGGCTTTCTGCATATAGGACATGTTAAATCAATTTGTTTGAATTTTGGTATTGCTGCAGAATTTGACGGTGTTTGTGGTTTGCGTTTGGATGATACAAATCCTGTTAACGAAAGTTTGGAATTTGTTGAGTCTATAGTTAGTGATGTAAAGTGGTTAGGGTTTGATTGGGGATCACATTTTTATTATGCTTCAGATTATTTTGAGGATTTGTATGAATATGCTATTAAGTTGATTGGCCTTGGTAAGGCATATGTTGATACTTTGAGTACAGATGAAATTCGCACATATAGAGGTACTTTGAAAGAAATTGGTAAAAATAGTCCTTATCGTGATCGGTCAGTGGACGAGAATTTAGATCTTTTTCGAAGAATGCGAAATGGAGATTTTGCACAAGGAGATCATGTTCTAAGAGCAAAAATAGATATGTGTCATAGCAATATGAGTATGCGTGACCCAGTTATGTATCGTATATTGCATGCAACACATCATCGCACAGGAAATGATTGGTGTATATATCCAATGTATGATTTTGCTCATGGTCAATGTGATTCTATTGAGGGGGTAACGCACTCCATATGTACTTTGGAATTTGAGAATAATAGACCTTTGTATGATTGGTTTTTGGATACACTTGATATTGATCATCCTCGTCAGATAGAATTTGCTAGGTTGAATTTGTCATATACAGTACTTAGCAAACGTAAATTGGGATTACTAGTGAATGGTGGTTACGTAAATGGATGGGATGATCCTCGCATGCCTACTATTTCAGGCATGCGTAGACGAGGTTATCCACCTATGGCGTTAAGAGAGTTTTGTGATGTTATTGGTGTCGCAAAAAGGAACAACATGGTTGATTTTGCGCTTTTGGAACATGTTATTAGACAAGAATTGAATTTGACTGCCAAAAGATATATGGGTGTTTTGAATCCAGTGAAAGTAGTTATATTAAATTATCCTGAAGATCAAACAGAATATGTTGAAGGAATTAACAACCCTGAAGATTCTGAAATGGGTACACGTCAAATCCCGTTTTCACGTGTTTTATATATTGAACATGATGACTTTATGGAAGATCCACCAAAAAAATT
>DBHI01000101.1 GCA_002296125.1 Anaerolineales bacterium UBA832
GCTGCGTGAATTAAAGCTGAAACTGGAGTGGGTCCTGCCATAGCATCAGGCAACCATACAAACAAGGGGATTTGTGCAGATTTGCCAGCAGCACCAACAAGTAACAACAGAGCAACTACATTGGCAAGTTGAGCAGAAGCAACAGCATGCTCCTCAAAAAAATGTAAAACTTCATCAAACTGTAGTGAACCAACCATTCCAAAAATTATAAACATGGCGATAAGAAAACCAAAATCACCAATCCTATTCACCACAAAAGCTTTCCTACCGGCACTAGCATTGCCAATATTATCCTTACCTTTATCATACCAAAATCCAATTAGCAAATAAGAACTAATGCCAACGCCCTCCCAGCCAACAAATAGCATCAAATAATTGTCCGCAGTTACAAGAATAAGCATCATAAAAACAAACAAATTCAAATAAATGAAAAATCTTCTAAACCTATTATCACCATGCATATAACCTATTGCATATATATGTATTAGGGTACCCACGCCTGTAACTAACACTATCATCGTGATTGATAATGTATCAATACGCATTTGCCAGGCAATATTTAATGTGCCGATATTTATCCAATCTGCAAGCAAAACAATATTTGGTTGAAAGTCATTAGATACTAGAGCAAAAACTTGCAAAACAGCTACTACAAAAGCACCTGCTGTAGCACAGCTAGCCAAAACACCTACTGTACGTTCATTCAATTTACGCCCAATAGTGAGATTTAACAGCAAACCTACTAATGGAAAAACTAACAACCCTGAAGCAACATTAGCCATTACTAAAACCTATCCTTTCAACATGTTCACATCATCCACATCAATTGTAGATTTTGAACGAAAAATAGAAACAATCAACGCAAGACCAACAGCAACTTCTGCTGCAGCAACAGTCATAACAAAAAACACCAATATTTGTCCATCTAATTCTCCAAATTGTCGCGCATAAGAAACAAAAACTAAATTAGCTGAATTTAGCATTAGTTCTATAGACATGAACACAATAATAGCATTGCGTCTCAACAAGACTCCTGATACGCCAATTACAAATAATATCGCAGAAAGTCCTAAATAATAAGTCGTAGGTATCATAATCTCCTTGATCTTCTAGCTCGTCTACGACGCTTCGTAACACCAGTTAAAACAACCACGCCAATCATAGCTGCTAACAGCAAAATTGACGTTACTTCAAAAGGCAATATGTATTCTTGAAACAACAATTGACCCACGGCACTTGGACTACCATAACTTGTTAAATTTTGTGATAACAATGGTCCACTATCATTCTGATTAACAACCACATAAAATGTCACAGTCAATAATAAAGCTATCAATACTATACTCATAGGTCGTTGCCAAGGTAAATCATGCCTGGATTTTTGTATTCTTTCAGCTCCTAACAACATTATCACAAACAAAAACAAAACCATAATTGCACCAGCATATACAGTAACTTGCGCCATAGCTATAAATGGTGCTCCCAATATTACATAAAACGTCGCAACAACACCAAAGTTAACAACTAGAAATAATGCTGAATAAACTGAATTATTACTCAACAACATACCTAATGCTGCGGATATAGCAATAATAGCCAAAATTGCAAACACTGCTACTTCTGATATATTAAGTCCCGTCATATCAATCTGGATTCTCCATATCAGGAATCGCTCTATCAAATGCTCCTGGCTCAACTTCCATAGGTGTAATTAAATCTTCTAACTCTGTTGTGACAAGCAATTTATCCTTAACATAAATAGCACTCTCTCGATCCAAATATGACAAAGCATATTCATGCTCAAGAACAATAGCTTCTGTTGGACATGCATCCTCACAATATCCACAAAAAATACAACGCAACATATTAATCTCATAAACAGAGGCATAACGTTCACCAGGAGAATATCTCACTTTGTCTGTATTTTCTGATGCTTCAACAAAAATAGCATCTGCTGGACAAGCAGCGGCACAAAGAGAACACCCTATACACTTCTCTAAACCATTATCATATCTTTTAAGCACATGACGACCTTTAAACCTTGGTCTTACTTCTCGCTTTTCTTCCGGATATTGAACAGTTAATCTAGGTTGAAAAATGTGCTTAAATGTTGTTGCTAAACCTTTTATTATCTCAATAACCATAACCAATTCTCATTAATTAAACAATACTATTCCAGTGGCAGTAATTACCACGTTAAACAGAGCTAATGGTAACAATATTTTCCACCCAAAAGCCATTAATTGATCATATCGCAATCTAGGCAAAGTTAAACGTATCCATATCATCAAAAACAAAAATGCCATTGTTTTTCCAGCAAAATAAAATATACCCAACCAAGGAAATTCATTTATAAACGGACCTAAATATCCACCAAAAAACAATGTCGTTGCAATAGCACTAACTGCAACCATCTTTATATATTCTCCCATAAAAAACAGTGAGAATTTCATACCAGAATATTCTGTAAAATACCCTGCTGTTAATTCTTGTTCAGCTTCTGGCATATCAAATGGTGCTCTGTTTAATTCAGCTAGTCCTGCTACCAGAAATATCATAGCACCTAAAGGTTGCCAAACAACATACCAAGTACTCGACTGCTGGGCTAACACAATTCCTTGCAAACTTAAAGTGCCTGCCAACATTACCGGACCCATAATTGATAATCCTAAAGCAATCTCATAACTTATCATCTGTGCTGACGCACGCAATCCACCAAGCAATGCATATTTGTTAGCTGATGACCACCCTGCCAAAACAATTCCGTATACAGCAATAGAAGCTATAGCTAAAATGTACAATAAACCTACATTCAAATCACTAATTCCAAGCCGAATTGTTCTCCCAAACATTTCCACATCTGGTCCCACAGGGATCACAGCCACTATCACCAGTGCTGGTATCATAGTTAATATAGGAGCTAAGAAAAACAATGTCTTATCAGCACCTGCAGGCGTAAACTCCTCTTTAAATATGAGTTTGATTCCATCTGCAGCGGGCTGCAACAAACCCCAAGGTCCAACTCGATTAGGACCTCTACGTACCTGCATAAGAGCAGCGATTTTACGCTCAGCAAAAGTTAAATACGCAAATGCGGTAAGCAACACAAATGCTACCAGTACACTTTTTATTAATGCCTCAATTATTATTGATAACATACTCGTTTATTAATCGCATTTTTTTATATTAATTGGAACAATATGTTTATTCATTATAATACCCATACTACGTGGTATAAGTACAAAACCACTTGGAATATTGTCACTTACATTAACGATACAACTACTTTCTATGCTGCCAACTACTACTGACACTTGATCACCATCAACAATATCAAGCCTGCCCGCATCAACTTTGCTCAATTTAACATAAGGTTCTGGCACCCTGGAGTGCATAATTTCTGATCGATAAAACAGACTGCCTCTGTCATAAGATAAAGTAATAGGAACACCTAACAAATCACCAGAAGTCCAACCTAATGGATTGACTGTACTAAACTCAATATCATCGCCAAGTTCCGCTAATGTTTTTGTTTGCACTCCTATGCCAACCGTATTTTCAAAACCTGTTCCTCCATAATAGCTATCCTGACCACCTATATCAGGCCACTGTTTAGTGAATTCAGACAAACTTTTATAGTTAATATCTTGATAAGATAGTATCTTCTCAGAGATTTTATCCATAATCACAGAAGGTCCTATATCAACTTCACAGATACCAAGTAAATTACCTATTTTTTGAAAAATTTCCCAATCAGGAAGAACATTCTTGGTACAAGGCAGTGCCGGGTAAAACCGCTGTACTCTACGGTCACCACTTGTATAACTACCTTCTCTTTCAGCAAAAGATTGAACAGGTAAAACTACATCTGCATTCATTGCCGTTTCTGTTTGAAATAATTCATTAACAACCACAAAAACATCTTTAGGTAAATTTTCTCCATCATCGACAGGATCTGCTCCTGCAATAAATATTAAATCTGACTTGGACAAAAACTCCTCAGTTCCAACACCTGATGGCTTCACCCCCATATCCCAAGCACCTTGAGTATTACAATTTGGCCAAACTGGAATTAAACCATTGTTCTTTTTACCAATACTGCCTTTTGCAATCAACATATTAGCACAGGCTTGAGCTAATGCATTAGATGATTCATACTGAAGACCTTCACCACCATAAAATACTATCAAATTTTTTGCCTGAGCAATAATATTTGCAGCATCAACTAAATCTGTATTGTCGTTTGCTGCAATATCTTCAATTAATCCTTGCTTGCCATTAGTAATATAATGAGTAAGAGCCAGAACAGTTCGAACTTCATCTCCATAACGATAACGAATAGTTGCCTTTGCCATGTCATCTGCTTTCGTAGGACGTGCATTAGCAACTATCACAGAAGCCTTACTCTTATTAATAGAAGCTCCTAATTTAGTAGCTGATTGTCGAATCTTAAACCACCACATTGGTGCCTCTTCAGCCAAATCACTAGCAATTACTAAAACAGCAGTGTCTTCAGATAATTTAGCTAGATCAGTATTAGTTCCAACTCCAACCTGATTTACTATATCACCACCACCCAATAACCCTGGCCATTGAAATAATCTTCCCCCACTACCTTCAACCAAACTGCTAAATGAGAATAAATCTTCATTAGTCAATCTTTCACCAGCTAATCCCACAATTGATCCTTTTGCTTGTTTCACATTATTAGCAACAACAGTTAATGCATGCTCCCATGTGGTTTCCACAAGCTCACCATGTTTACGAATTAAAGGATGATCTAAACGGTCCTTACTACTAACATAATGATGGCCAAATCTTGCTTTATCACAAATCCAAATTTCGTTAACTTGTTCGTTTTGTCTGGGCATAATACGCTTGATCTGCCATTCTCCATCCACACCACTACGTCTTGTACTAATATGTATATTGCATCCTACCGCACAATTTGTACACAAGGAAGGAGTATTTGTTAGTTCCCACGGACGTGCACCAAAACGAAAATCAGCAGTAGTAAGAGCACCAACAGGACAAATATCAGTTGTATTACCAGAGAAATGACTATCAAATCCTGGATCAGAATAAGTCACAATCTGCAAAGCTCTTCCTCGTTGTTCAAATCCAATAACAGCATCACCAACTAATTCCTCTTGAAACCGAGTACATCTAGCACACTGAATACAACGCTCACGATCAAGATAAATTAAATCTCCTAAAGGTACATGTTTAGCAATATTCATTTTTTCTTCCAACAGAAAACGTGATTCACTAGAACCATGTCTCATTGTTAGATTTTGTAGTGGACACTCACCACCTTTGTCACATACAGGACAATCTAGCGGATGTGAAGTAAGCAAGAACTCTACTACATCCTTACGAGCTCTACTAACTTGATCAGTTACAGTACGTACACACATTCCTTCAGATACAACCATAGTGCATGCTGTTTGCAAATTTGGCATCCAATTAATTGTTGGTTTGCTATTCTTATCTAAGACAACCTCTCCCGAATCATTGTCACGTAAAGGAGTACCTACTTCTACTAAACACATACGACACATCCCAACTGGATCAAGTTTGGGATGATAACAGAACACTGGTATGTCATTTCCTATCTGTTTAGCAGCATCAACAACTAATGTTCCAGAAGGTACACTTACTTGATTGTCATCGATATTTAAAATAACATTCTTATCCATAAATATTTATCACTATATATTCACATCTTGTATGCTCTGATTACCATTAGACAAATGGAAGTCAAAATCTTCTCTAAACAATTCTAGACCTGATACAACAGCACTTGTTGAAAAATCACCTAATGGACACAAGCATTTACCCGTAACTTGATTAGCAACCTCTTCTAATAACTTAATATCCTTAGTTTCAGCAACATTACTATTTATACGTCCAAGCAAATGCGACATCCAGTAAGTTCCCTCACGACATGGAGTACACTTACCACATGATTCATGTTTAAAAAACTTCATCGTCTTATTCACAGCCCAACTAATATCTACAGTATCATCCAACAAAATAATAGATGCTGAACCAAGTTGAGAACCAATATTTGGTACATCCTCATAAGTCAAAGGAGTATCAAGAACTTCATCATTCGCAGGCAGAATAGGAGCAGAAGCTCCTGATGGCATTATAGCCTTTAAGTTTCTATCTCCTTTTATACCTCCTGCCAAATCATAAATCAACTCTCTAAATGTGATCCCTAATTCAGTCTCATAATTACCAGGATGCTTTGCATGTCCTGACAAACACATAATCTTAGGACCACAACTTTTTTCGGTACCAATAGATTTGTACCAATCAGGTCCACGAGACATAATTAATGGAACATTGGTTAATGTCTCAGTATTGTTAACAACTGTAGGAGATTGATATAAACCACGATCAGCAGGAAAAGGTGGCTTAAGACGAGGTTGTCCCAATTTGCCTTCAATAGACTCTAGTAATGCTGATTCTTCCCCACAAATATAAGCGCCTGCTCCAAGATGATGATACACCTGCAAAGAATAATCTGTATTGAATATTTGGGTTCCTAAGAACCCATAATCATTCAGCTGATGCACTTTCTCTTCTAATTTATGAGTAAGTTCCCAAAATTCTCCCCTACAATAATTGTAAGCTACTTCGGATTGCGCAGCATAAGCACAAATCATTAGACCTTCTAAAAATTGAAATGGATTATGTTCCAAAATCTCTCTATCTTTAAATGTGCCTGGTTCAGATTCATCTGAATTTGCCACAACATAACGAGGAAATCTGTTCGAAAGAAATGACCACTTCAATCCAGTTGGGAATCCTGCACCTCCACGGCCACGAAGACCGGAAGCTTTAATTATTTCAACAACGCTTTCAGGAGTCATTGTAGTAACAATATTCTTGTATGCTTCAAACCCACCTAAAGCTAAATAAGTGTCTAAATCAGCAATATTCTCTTCACCCTGATTACGATGCCTTAACAACAGATATTCAGTCATTTATCATCCTCTTCTAAAATTTCAGGTACTTTAACTAATTGATCAATTAAAGACTGAACATCTGAAATAGTCTGATTCTCAAAATAACTAATACCCTCTGAATTGTGAATCTGAAAAACTGGTGCCTTATCACATGCAGCTAAACACATAACAGCTTCCACAGTAAATTCACTATCTTCTGTAGTTTCACCAATTTTTACCCCTAAAGTATCACAAACTTGATTAGCAAAATCATCTGATCCTCGCAAAGCGCATGGTAAATCGGTACAAATTTGTATTCGATTTCTACCACCAGATTGTAAATAATATAAAGTATAAAAACCGACTATTGATGCAACTTGTGTTGTGGAAACACCCAAAATATTAGCGATTTCATCCATAATCACATCTGTTATCTGTAAACCTTCCCTTTGCGCCAAAAACAATAGTGGCATAACAGCCGAACGCTTTTGATCATCTGGATAACGATCCAATATTACCTGTATTTGATCACCATATTTAGTGACCAAAATATTATCTTCCTTTGACATAGTCACCGATCCACATCCCCAAGCACAATATCTATAGATCCAATCATTGCCACCAAATCAGCAACCAAATAACCTTTTGACATAAATGACAACGATTGCAAATTATGAAATGACGGTGTACGAAAATGAACTCTAGCCGGTTTTGGACTACCATCACCTACTAAACAACATCCTAATTCACCCCTTGGAGATTCAGTAGCCACATACACCTCTCCCTTAGGAGCTGAAAAGCCCTCTGTCCAATATTTAAAATGATGAATCACCGCCTCCATACTTGTACCCAGTTCTGACCTCTCAGGAGGACTAAATTTTCTATCTTCAGTCATCACAGGACCATCCTCCAGTCTATCAAGTGCCTGACGAATAATCCGCATAGACTCATGAAACTCACGCATGCGAACCCTATAACGTGCATAAACATCACAACCGTCTTCTAAGGGTACATCAAAATCATATTCATCATAACCACAATAAGGAATAGCCCTACGAACATCATAATTTATCCCTGAACCGCGCAAAGAAGATCCTGTCATACCTCTCTCCAACGCATCCGCTGGATCAATAATTCCAATATCTATTGTACGTCGCATAAACAAAGGGTTGCGCGTCAACAATGTCTCATAATCTGCTAATTTATCGGGCAAATAATCTAAGAATTTTTCAACTGCAGGCACAAATTCATTAGGAACATCCCGCCAGACACCTCCAGGACGGATGTATGACGTCATCATTCGTTGTCCACCAATCATCTCAAAAATGTCCAACAATTTTTCCCTATCTCTAAAGCAATAGATAAGCACACTACTAGCATTTAGATCCATAGCTGAGGTACCTAACCAAACTAAATGAGATGCTATCCTTTGTAATTCCGCACAAATTATTCTCAAGATATTTGCCCTAGGTGGAATCTCGATTTCACAAAGCTTTTCTATTGCCAAACAATATGCCAAATTATTCCCCAAATTATTTAAATAATCCATACGATCCGTCATCACTAAAGCCTTCAAATAAGTTTTTGCTTCCATATTTTTCTCAATACCGGTATGCAAAAAACCTATGTCCGGAACACAACTTACCACTTCTTCACCATCTAACTCCAAGATCAACCTCAATACACCATGAGTGCTAGGATGTTGAGGACCTAAATTCAACACCATAGTGTCACCAGATGTAGCTCTATCACTAAACAAATGTTTTAGTTCGTCTAATGTAGTTTCAATTTCACGCACCTGATTCATGATTTACTCCTCAGCATAATCCTTCTTTTCATCTATCTCCTTCCAATTAAATGAAAACTGCACTTCCTCATAACCTAATGGATAATCCTTACGCAATGGATGACCATCCCAATCAGCAGGCATCAAAATACGTCTAAGATCAGGATGCCCTACAAATGATATACCCATCAAATCAAAGGCTTCTCTTTCAGGCCATTCAGCAGACTTCCAACATTCAGTTACACTATCAACCTCTGGGTTTTCATCACTCAAGTTAATACAAATTCTAAATCGCGCATTCTTATCTAACGCATGTAAAATATAAGATAAAGAAAAACGGGGTTCTTCTGGATAACAATCTTTAGAGACAATATCAACCAATAAATTATAATCAAGTTGAGAGTCATACCTTAATGTCTTACATACTTGAAGTAACCCTTTAGATTCTAATATAATAGTAGTCTCACCCCGAAATACATCAATACTACTAATTACATCAGCATGCATGTCTTTTAGAGTATCTATTGTAAATGTAAGATGATTGTTCACTATATTATGTCCAATGTGTAATACTCTCTGTACGCACCTTTTCATGTAACTTCATAATTCCATCTATAAGTGCTTCTGGTCGTGGTGGACATCCAGCCACATAAACATCCACTGGCACCACCTCATCAACACCTTGTACTAATGCATAATTGTTGAAAACACCACTACATGATGCACAATCACCCATGGCAATTACCCATTTTGGATCAGGCATTTGATCATATAAACGACGTAATACAGGAGCCATTTTTCTAGTAACACGACCAGCGACAATCATTAAATCGCTTTGTCGAGGTGACGCACGCATTAATTCCATACCAAACCGACTTACATCATAATTAGCTGCTTGAGTAGCTATCATTTCCATTGCACAACAAGCCAAACCAAATAACATAGGCCACATTGCACCTGTCCTACCCCAATTCACAACAGACTCTAATGTAGTCGTAACAACTCCTAAATTTCCCAATTTGTTTTCAGCACCCATAATAATATTCCTAAAAATTAACTTGATCGAAAATCACACACCTTATTCCCACTCCAGTGCACCTTTTTTCCAAACATAAACATATCCAACTAACAAAATAAACACAAACACCAGCATCTCTATAAGTCCGAAAACACCTAGTTGTTTCAACACAACAGCCCAAGGCAACAGAAAAATCACTTCTATATCAAACAATACAAATAATACGGCAATAAGATAAAACCTAACAGGCATACGACGTACCGCTGATCCTATAGGAGTCATACCTGACTCGTATGGTATTAACTTTGCTTCTGTCTGCCTACGAGGACCTAAAATTTGACCCAAAACAACCATTGCCACTGCTAAACCAGTAGCAACCAACAACAATACAAGTATAGGTAAGTAATCGCTCAATAAATCTTGTAAAGGCATAATTAACCTTAGTATTTAATTGCATAACTGTTTGTGACAAATATCACAAATAGTTTATCATACGTAATTAAACCAGTCAATCTTTCATTATTACTGCTCAGATAATATCAAAGGATCTGAATAATTACGCAATAATTTCTGTAGGCCACGCATAGATTGAGTATATTTTATAATAATGCCTTGATAATTTTTAGCTTGATGCAAATCCTTTTGATCTTTAGCAACACTTTCCAAATGTTGTAAATCAGTTAACCATATCCTAAGATTTCTAGCACGTAACCTAATAGCCGCATGAACAAAATCTTTGATTCTCCTCTCATCAAGAAAAATCCATTCTTGTCCAATATCATACAAACGCTGCAATTGTTCTTTCATTTCCAAGCAAGTTTGATTCTTTATATAAATTTCTGGTTCAACATCTGCTTGACTCACACTTTTTTTAACAATTTCAAATATTCTCTGATAATCTGGTACATCAAAATCTCGTGCTGATAAAATGTCTGCATCCACCTCTCTGAAGGCACGATCAATCTTTGACAACACTTGCGGCATCTTTATTAATGAGGCTAATACATACTGTTCTAACTCATCATACATATTGTTATTTGTAACATTGTCATTATGCAAACTATCCTTGTTACTACTATTGGGTTTATACAAACCAATTTTATTAAATTGTATTACCCTTTCATCAACCTTAAGAATTCTAGCCAACTTTTGTTTATAGTCAGCCCTTTCAGTTGGATGACTCACATCAGAAATAATTGGAACAACATCATCAATAATCTCGGCTTTGACTTTTGAGTCTGACAAATTCCGTCCTGTAGTAAAAACGTCTATCACATAATCTACTATTGGCTGTGCTCCATCAACTAACTCACTCCAACTATCAGAATCCAATTCTATAAGTTCATCTGGATCCATTTCATTAGGTAATGTTACTACCCTAATATCTAATTCAAGATGACCTTCATCGCGTAACAAACCCCGCGGATCAAAAACAGGATTTGACTCCCGATCTAAATTCTGCCTAGCAACTGACAAGCTTCTAAGAGTAGCACGATCTCCAGCAACGTCAGGATCAAGGGCTAACACCACTCTAGGCGCATATCGTTTTACTAATCTCAACTGCTTCTCAGTTAATGCAGTTCCCATTGCAGACACAACATTTGTGAACCCAGCTTGATGAGCTGCGATAACATCCATATAACCTTCTACTAGTACAGCTGTGCGATTTTCACGTATACCCATATATGCCTTGTCAATACCATATAAGAGTGATCCTTTGTCAAAATATTTAGTTTGCGGAGAATTAATAAACTTTGGCTGGTCCGTAGAATTTACCACTCTAGCTCCAAAACCAATAGTCTGTCCTTTAGGCAAACAAATAGGTAACATAATACGATCTCGAAAACGATCGTAAACCTTACCAGTATCTTTCTTAACCAAGAGGCCTATAGTAATCAAATCTTCATCGGAATATCCTCTCTCCAAACAATAACTTCGTATATCATTCCAACTGTCATTAGCATATCCAATTTCAAACTTGACCCATATTTCCTGAGATAGTCCCCTTTGTAACAACAAAGTTCGTGCAGCTTTAGCATTATCACTCTCAATTAAATTTGTATGGTAGTAACCGGTAATATCATTCAGAAGACCATACAAGCGCTGTTGTTCTTTTTTTTCATTTTCTTGACGAGGACTACTTTTCTCCAATTCAATGCCAGCACGCAGCGCTAGATACTGTAGTGCCTCCATAAATTCCCAACCTTCCCTTTTCATCAGAAAACTAAACACATCTCCACCATCATTACAAGCACCAAAACATTTCCAACTCCCTGTATCAGGCCATACAACAAAAGCCGGTGTATTCTTGTTATCATGAAATGGACAAAATCCAGTATGAGAATTACCAGTACGTCGAAGTTTTACTGTTTCGCTAACAACTTCCACTATATCTATACGTGACTTAATTTCTTCAGTAGCTTTCATATAAAAATATTAATATAGTACTAATTACACTTAATGCCTAACATTACGAACTAAACTATACAATCTAAAAGCCATTTAATTTAGACAAATCTGCCAGACCTTCAGCTAATTGAGACACAGATCTCACCAATGCAATTCTGTTTAAACGTATATCCATATTATCATCCATAACTAAAACTTCATCAAAAAAAGAAGTCACCTCTCCCACAATACTGACAAACTTATTTAAGAATTCGTCAACATTATCACTAGGAGCAAATTTGCTGACAGAATCCCATAATTCTTGTTCATATTTAGACTCAAACAACTCTTCGTTAACTACTAAGTTATCATTGTCTTTTGGCAAAATACGAACACACCTAGCAAAAGAATCTAATATGACAGACCAATCATCACGCTCCACCCATTGGTTTAAATGTATCACTGATTGCAATGCAGACCAAGGATTTGACCCCTGAACACACAATACAGAATCCACAACGTCATGTCTAAATCCTTGTTCAATAAACATAACCCTCAGTCGCTTTTCTATAAAGACCATTGCCTGACTAATCACTTGCTCAGATTGTACAGGCTGTAAATCTTTTACTATCTCCAACAAAGTTTTTATATTAACATCTATCTTATTACCCAGAATAAGCTGAACAGTACCTATAGCCATTTTGCGCTGTCCAAATGGATCAGCAGTACCTGTAGGCTCTAAACCAACTGACATTAATCCTACTAATGAGTCCAATCTATCTGCTAGACCAACTACAGTTCCTATCATATTATCAGGCAATGAACTATCTATTTTCTTAGGCCAATAATGCTGTTCAATAGCATTGGCAACCTGATGTGATTCTCCTGAACGTAACGCATATTCACGACCAATCACACCTTGTAAAGAAGTCATCTCTATTACCATTTGAGTAGCTAAATCGAATTTGGACAAATATGCAGCCCTTGCAACAATATCGATCTGATCACTATCTAATCCCAAATGATTGCCAAAAGCAATTGCAATTTTTTCAATTCGGGTAGATTTATCCAACATAGACCCGAGTTGCTCTTCAAATATCAATTTGTCAAGATTATGTCGAAATTCATCTAAATCATACTTGCTATCTTGCTCAACAAAATATTTTGCGTCAGCAAAACGAGCACTCACCACTTTTTCATTACCTTGAACAACTATATCTGAGCTATCTATACTACTACTATGTACGCCTAAGAAGAAAGGTGTTAATGTGCCATTATTTAACAACGGAAAATAACGTTGATGTTTTTTCATCACAGCCATCAGTATTTCGTCCGGCATATCCACATACTTGCTGGAAAATTTAGCAATAAATACTTTTGGACTCTCAATCAAATTAGCCACCTCTCCAAGCAAATCTTCATCATCCAACATATCACAATCAACTGTTAATGCCAATTTTTGGCCTTGAGCTTGAATGATATTTTTTCTATCTTCCACATTGATAACTATATGATTTTTAACCATTATCGACTCATAAGATGATGCATCTTGTATTTCAATCTCATTGCTTAAAGACGATCTTAGCCCTCTTGTTTGACGACCTGCTTTGACTCCAGCAAACGAAAACGGTAAAACATCCTTATCCAACAAAGATACAATCCAACGTATTGGACGCGAAAATGTTGTGAAATTTTCGTTAGATAACCATCTCATACTCTTATTAAAATTAAGGTTGCTTATAACATCTGGTATAACCTTTACCAATATCTCTGCCACACTTAAGTCTTCAGGTGTCACAAGTGCCACAACATAATCTCCCCCATCCACATTACTGATTTCTAAATCTTCTACATCAACACCTTGACTACGGGCAAAACCTTTTGCAGCATTGGTGGGATTACCATCAGAGTCATAAGAGTGCTTTAACGCAGGTCCTCTTACTTTTTTTATGCTGTCAATTTCATCTACTAACAAACCCTTAATTTGAACAACCAACCTTCTTGGAGTACCGTCTATTTCAATGCTATTAAATGATAAATTACTATCCAACAAAAGATTGGGTACAAACTTCTCCATCTGCACAATAGCACTATCTAAATCACCCACTGGAAGTTCTTCAACACCTATTTCCAATAAGTAATCAATAGGTGATTTAGTGCTATCAGGTAATTTTAAAATTGTATGCTCTGATTCTGAAGCAGAAACTTTTCTAAGTAATGGATAGTCTAAATTCTTACGTTGTTTAATGTATTCTTGCGAAATTCTCTTAACTAAAGAACGCATCTCTGAAAAAAACACAGCTCTTTCCGCAGTACCTACTGAACCTCGCGTGTCAAGAATGTTAAAGGTATGAGAACACTTTAAAGCATAATCATACGCAGGTAACACCAAACCTTCTTCCAGAGAAGACAATGCTTCCAAACTATACAAATCATACAAACTACGTAATCTATCCACAGAGGCTGATTCAAAATAATAACGACTATGCTCTTGTTCGGACTGCAGATTCATGTCTTCATAAGTCACATCCCCCGACCATCTAATGTCCCGAAAACTATCTACGTCCTGCAGTGCAATCAAAATACGCTCAAGTCCATAAGTGATTTCAACAGCTATTGATTCAAGAGTGATTCCTCCAACTTGCTGAAAATAAGTAAATTGTGTGATTTCTTGTCCATCTAACCACACTTCCCAACCTAAACCCCATGCTCCAATAGCAGGTTGTTCCCAATTGTCTTCCACAAATCTAATATCATGTTTCGACATATCAATACCTAAAACTTCAAGCGATTGCAAATATATTTCCTGAGGATTACATGGTGTTGGCTGCAAAACCACCTGATATTGATAATGTTGTTGCAACCTATTAGGATTAATTCCATAGCGACCATCATCAGGACGTATTGATGGTTCTAAATATGCTACCTTCCACGGCTCGGGACCAAGAACACGTAAAGCTGTTGCCGGATTCATTGTTCCAGCACCCACCTGACTGTTATAAGGATGCCAAATAAGACAACCATAATCAGACCAAAATTTTTCTAGTAAAATAACTGCTTCTTGAAAACTAGATGGTATCTTCATTTGTTTACCCATATATTATTTGTCTTTCAAAATCTTCTTATACATGAAATGACTTTAATTGTTACCCATAAGTCGAACTTTTTCAAGAAAACTTACTGATTTAAGCTGTCTTTCTAATTGCACAGTAAGATAATTCAAGTGAATGTTCTCTAATTCAGTTGCAATTTTTGGTCTCAGATACAAATTTTTTACTTTCTCAAAATCACTTCTCTGTAAAAATCGCATAATCTTTAATGCATCTACACTAATTTTCCTAGAATTCTTCTTATTTACCCCACATTTAGGACACAATACACCACCTGCAATTGCATCGAAATATTGATCTTCAGCTTTAATAGGCTCTTTATTATTTAAACAAAATTCTAATTCTGGACGAAAACCTACTGTATCCAATAATTTTAATTCATAGTACCTTAACAACAATGACAAGTTATCACTAAAGCTAACATATGACAGCATCTCAGCCAATAACTTGTACAAAACTTCGTTAGCTTCTTCATCAGGAGTAAATCTATCAAGCAATTCGACACAACAGCTTGCATAAGTACTCCGAACCAAATCTTCACGCAATTCTCTATAAGCATCAATAGTTTGTGCTTGGGTAATAACATACAAATTGCGCCCGATAGTCAATAACACATCTGATCTCATAAAAAGATCTAAATGTCCTGTTTTACGACTTGCTGGTTTTCTGACACCCTTCGCAATCGCCCTCAACTTACCTTTATCAGGTGTCAATAAGGTAAGAATTCTGTCGGCCTCACCGAAAATATGATGTCGAAGGACAATCGTTTCTGTCCGAATTGTCCGTATGCGCGCCATTATCCAATTATACCATTTGAAAATATTGAAGCACCTAAGACCATACACAAACTATTTTTGTTGTATGCGCCTAATCATCAAACAAATTAACTCTTTCTCAACACGCGAACCCATCGAATCTGACGATCCACAACTTTGTGAACTTCTAATACAAACCCATCAATTTCTATAATTTCCTCTAACACAGGTACTCTACCAAGCCTTTCAAATATCAATCCAGCCAAAGTGTCGGAATCACCACCATCCAAGTTTGCCTGCAATTTTCTATTAAAATCATCAATATCGATACGACCCTGAACCAAAAATTCATCATCTCCTATCTGTCTCAAAGGCACATCCTCAACTAAATCATATTCATCTTGCACTTCTCCAATGAGCTCCTCCACAAGATCTTCTAGAGTAACTACTCCTGCCATACCTCCATACTCATCTACCACAATAGCCATATGCATTCGTTGACCTTGTAACTCAGGCAGAAGAGCATCTATTTTCTTTGTTTCCGGAACAAAAAATGGTTTACGTAATACATCTCTTAAAACAGGAACTTCATTATTACTGTTGTGGGATTCCAAAAGATCCTTAGCGTAAAGCAAGCCTATTATATTATCAACTGTGTCGTCATAAACAGGAATCCTACTATAACCGCTGTGGACAACTGCAGTATACACATCAGACAATGAAGTTTTCACATCTAAAGAAAGTACATCTATACGAGGTATCATCACCTCCCTTACAAGGGTATCACTAAACTGAAACACAGAATGAATCATCTGACGCTCATCTTGTTCTATAGAACCACCTTCTTCACCAACATCAACTAGATCTTTAATCTGATCAGGCGTCACTAACATTCGTTCCCTTGCACTTATAGATACCCCTAAAGCACGAGCAACAAATTGCATAAAAGAAGTAATTGGACTAGAAACCCAAGTCAAACCTAGCATAGCTGCTGATAAACGTACAGACCATAAAGCAGGCCGATGCATCACCAAAGACCGTGCACAAAAGTCTGTAATAATCAACAATACAATTGAATAAAACAATGAAAATAGAAAAATTTCAATATAACTCATTGTCTGATTAACAGAAAACAATAACTCAAAACTATAGGCAACTAATAATATTTTTACAAAACTTTGTATAAACTGCAAAGTCACATATAAACGTTTTGAATCATCTATAACCATCCGTGCAATCTTTACTCCTGTATCAAATTTATTGTTATATTCATCTAAATCACTAGACGAAACATTGAGAAATACTGCCCTAAATACTGCTAACACAAAGTTTATCAACAATAGCAAAAATACAATGATCCAATTACTCATTGTTCACCGTCTTTGCCTTTCTTAATCGAATTAACAATTACACGTGCAGGCACACCAACTGCTAAACTATCTTTTGGTACATCCTTGGTCACTACAGAACCAGCTCCAGTTTTTGCTCTCGAACCTATTTTCAAAGGCGCAACCAGCATAGTATCACTACCAATGAAAACATCATCACCAATAACAGTACGGTGTTTCTGTTTATCCATACCAAAATTACAAGTAATACTACCAGCACCTATGTTAGTTCTTTCTCCTACTGTTGCGTCACCAATGTAAGAAAAATGACCCATTTTCACATCACGACCCAAATGAGAATTCTTGACCTCTCCAAAGTTGCCAATATGAACACCTCTGGACAAATGAGATCCAGCACGTAGATGCCCAAATGGTCCTACATCAACTTCATTTTCAAGAACCGACATCTCTATTACCGAATATTTAACCTTACAATCATCACCTATAATAGTGTCACTAATAGTTGTGTTAGGCCCTATTACACATCTGTCACCTACTTTAGTATTTCCTGTCAAATGAGTATTGGGTAAAACAATAGTATCTTTACCCAACTTAACATCAGGACTAATATAGGTGTTTTCAGGGTCTTGTAAAGTTACACCTTTTTCCATCCAATAATTATTAGTCTGTCTTCTGATAGAATTTTCTGCTTCCGCCAAATGTACTCTATTATTTATACCTATAATTTCATTGTTATCAGTCACAGTTATTACTCCTATAGTCTTACTTTGGTTATATGAACATTCAACCAAATCAGTCAAATAGTATTCTCCACTCGCAGAAGGTTTTAAAACATTAAGTTGTTTCCATAACCAATCTGATGCAAAACAATACACACCTACGTTAATTTCTGTGATACTAAGTTGATCTTCAGTCGCATCAACTTGTTCTACTATCGCCTGAACCTTTTGTTCATCTGATCTAACTATTTTCCCAAACCCACGATGGTTATCTGATTGAGCTGTAACTATTGACATAGGACCATTATTATTACGCTGACAATCAACTATCTTTTCAAGTAGTTCAACACTCAACAATGGCATATCTGCTGCCCAAACTAATATCAATTCTGATTGGCCCATTAAGATTTCAGAAGCTTGATTTAAAGCATGTCCTGTACCTAACTGTTGACTCTGAATAACCACTCTAACCCGATCATCTAACACTTTTTGAACTTTTTCTGCCTCAAAACCTAATACCACAACGGGTGGTTCATCAGTAATTTGTTCAGCTAAATCTAATGCATAAGTCAACATAGGTTTGTCAGCCAAAGGATGCAACACTTTCGGCATTTCAGAAACCATGCGTGTACCTTTGCCGGCAGCTAATATTACAGGCGCTAATTTTTTTGTAGACATAATCTCATTAAGTCAATATATACGGTGCTACATATTATTAATAATAGAATTATCAACATATGTCTCTTATAAGTTCACAATCGCTTGGAGGTTTTTCTTTCACAATAAACTGTAGGAGTATAAAATCAAATTTAGGCTGGGCCGCCTGGACTCGAACCAGGATCTACGGATCCAAAGTCCGCTGTGCTACCATTGCACCACGGCCCAATCGCTGACATGATATTATTGTATCACAGCATTATCCAGATAGTCCATAATATAAAATACCAAATAAATATAATAAAGCTATATCTATGACCTCTTACTAAGTCTTAATAATTCTGCCCACATATCCTTTTCTTCATCAGACAACGTTTTTGGTACTTGTAACTGTAACCGTACATATAAATCACCAAACTGCTTGGGGTTTTTTAATTTTGGTAAACCTTTTCCTTTAAGTCTAAAGGTCTGTCCACCTTGACTGCCAGACGGAACAGATAAAGACAAGTTACCAACCAATGTCGGCACTAACACTTCTCCACCCATAACAGCTACAAACACATCTACAGGCAAATTAAAATATAAATCATCATTTTTTCGCTCAAATCGTTTGTCTGGTTTCACACGCACCCTCAAATACAAATCGCCTTTACGTCCATTTTCTCTACGAGCACCTTGTCCAGCAATCCGCACACGTGTACCTGTTTTAGCACCTGGAGGTATCTGCACATTCAAAGAACGATTTCCTTTTGATAATTTGCGAGTAGTACCAGTCAATACTTCATCCAAAGAAATAGTGATTTCACGCACAATATCTTTTGTATCATTAGAATTTACACCTGATCCACGAACTTGAGCTCCAGACATACCAAATATTGTGTTAAAAAAATCAGAAAAACCGCCTTGAGACATACCCTGTCCAAACATATCTCCGTAATTAAAAGATCCATAACCAGGTTGTCCCTGAGAAGACCAATTAGACCAATCAAATCCTCCTGGTCGTCCACCTCTAGATTGATGATGATACCAACTGTCACCAAGTCGATCATACTTAGCTCTTTTGTCAGCATTACCTAAAACTTCATAGGCCTCGTTAATGGCTTTAAGTTTTTGTTCAGCTGATTTATCGTCTGGTCTTAAATCAGGATGATATTTACGAGCTAATCTACGATATGCTTTCTTGATATCCTGGCTGCTAGCAGATTTAGAAACACCTAATGTTTTGTAGTAATCTTGATATTCCACATCAATTCTCTTTTGATACGTTCAACAATAATATATTCGTGTAAACCAAATTGCAATTATATAACTTTAATTGCATTAAAAATACCAACTTCACAAATATTCCTATTCAGAAAATATTAATTCCATCCATTGTAATGTGCGAGTTTGCTTAAAACCTTTACCTCTCATTAATTGATTTATTTCACCATCAGGATGCTCTATGAACACATCCCATTTGTTAGTTGATAGCTCATTTAGTGCATAGCAAAACAATTTGTGATCTACATCAATGCCATAGTCTGAAGAAACTATCCATCTAACTTGCACAGTATTACTAGTACCTGTTAAAATATACAACCAACCTATTTTAGTATCATCATCAAATAAAATCCAACGCTTCTCTTTGTTACCTGACATTACAACACTAATGTTTCTCCACAATGATGGGCGTAATTGCTCGATTTGCAATGGTGCAGTCCATGTAATGCCTTCAGGACTATTTTGCTGTAAAAAATCATATTCAAACGCCCAATCTGAATACAAAGCTGGACGAAGTGTCATATGTGAAGCAAGAGAAGAATCCGCAAAATCAACTTTATTGCTACCTTTCCATAAATTACGAATTACAAAAGTATTAAAGCCTAGTTGTTGATATAAATTAATAGCATCTACATTCCCATCATCAACTTGCAAAATCACACGTCTAGCACCTTGATTTTTGATTCTATTCAAAGTCATATTTACAAGTTTTCGCGCTATACCTCGTCGACGATAATCTGGATGAACAGCAACATTAGCAATCAACCAATTATGCATTTGACTATCAAGAGGTTGTGCGCCTATATTACCAACAATTGTCCCAGAATCCACATAGACAGAACCATAAGCCCAAGACATACTATTCATAGAAAACCATGATATTAACCACAACAATGGTCCCGATCGACTCAAAGATCTCATTTCTCTAATAGCAGCTCTACCACTTGCATCTAATACACTTCCAAAACAAAGCTCAATTAAATTGGCAATTTCATTAAGATCATAACGTATATTTATATTTCGAACACCGTCAGGCATAATTGCAATGCAACCTCATAATTTTATTCTCAATTTTATAGAAAATTCATTACTTTTGTAGCAATAGTATCAGCAGAATGTTTTGTCAACAATTCACCTAAAAAAACATCTTTTCTGCCTGTAATGACATCCTTGTTGCTTTGTAATTCATTTAATTTATTTAAAATTTCTTCATGATTCGTAGCATAATAACCTAGTTCATTTTGCAAGACAAATTTCACATTGCCTTCTTCCTGACCAGGTACATATCCAAACAATATAAGTTCCCTGCCACAATGCAACACTTCCATAATCGTAGATGGTCCAGCTTTAGTTACTATCACATCCGCAGCTTGCATCAATTTAGATATATTATCTACAAATCCGTACAAATGGATATCAGATACAGAACCTAATTCCGACATTAATTGTTTATTTCTCCCACATACTACTGCAAACTGCATATTGTTCGTATTACTCTTTAAGATCTTTGTTAGATATCCTAATAATCCCACACCATCTGCCCCACCCATTAACAATACAGTAAATTTATTTGGATTCCATCCTAATTCTATTTGTACAGATCGTTGATCTGTAGGATTACAGAACTCATCAGATACAGGCAAACCATCTACATGAACCATCTCACTAGCTAGACCACAATCTAATGCTTTAATTTTGGCTTCTCTAGTCGGCACTATTGTCAAACTTGCTCTTCTATCAAACCACCAAG
>DBHI01000027.1 GCA_002296125.1 Anaerolineales bacterium UBA832
CCGTCACCATATGAATCTGACATATCAACTGTGTACTCACCATCAGCTAAACAAAGAGTCCAAATACCTTCTGCACCACCTGCAGAAAGCTCTTCGTCACCTTCAGCATCAGATATTGTCCAACTAGTTTCGCTTATCCAACTACCACCACCAAATGAAACACTTGTAGCAGCACCATCAGAACAACTTGAATTACCTATAGTTACAGTTGCTTCCGCTGGACAACTTCCTGCAAGCAGCTCATTGCCATCAGCATCAGAAAGACTCCATGAAACCTCATAAGCAAAAGAACCGCCTCCACAAGTAACAGCATAGTCACCAGAATCTAAAACACCAAGATCAGCTGTTCCTGATGATCCAGAATCTAAAGTAGCACAAGCATCACCAACACACACTTGATTACCATTCCATCCATCACCATATGAATCAATCATATTAAGAATCACACTACCATCCCTATTTGACGTTACAGGTTCAAAATCCCAATTTGGAAGCCTTCTTAACAAACCTTGCTCAACATATTCTTGAAATTTAGCAGTTTCTTCATCAACTACACTTGTGCCAAGAATTGTTCTTCTCTTATCTACAACAGTTTTAGAATTTTCTGTTGCAGAAGGAGATGCAGGATTTTCTGCATTTGCATTATTTATTTCATTCCAGTAAGCTTCTTTTTCTGCAGAATAAGCTCTAGCTTTAGCTTCATAATAAGCCTCTTTAGCAGCTTTTTCTTCAGCAGCCTTAGCAGCTTTTTCTGCCTCAACTTGCTCTAGCACATCTGAAATGCGTAGCGGTTTTACTTTTGCTGGATCTGCAGCCCAAAGTGTTGCAGAAGCACATACACATAAAGATAAAACCATTCGTGTTATTGTATTTGTCTTCATCTTTCCTCCTTAATGAAAGGTTATTTTATTTTTTCTAACGTCTAGTTCACTAAAAAATCTTTTTCGCATACCGTTTGAATTATAATACTTAAAAAACAATCATAATGTGATATACATCATATATTGCAGTTCATGTATATAATAGAGAATAAAAATGCAATCCTCCTCCTAGGCGCAGAAGGAATATAATAATTTATTTTAAAAAAACAAACAAAAAACTATCGCGTTTGCAATCTTTTCATGTTTTTTTTATAATTAAAACCTGATTTAAGGATAGGATTAATAGGTTATTGGGTATCAGATAGTATGATATTTACTAATACAACAACATCTAAAATATTTAGCAAATCATCTTGATTGACATCACTACATCCTAAATCAGCACTAGTTATCAATATTGCATTTACCATACCAACCACATCAAGTATATTAACTAGCCCATCATTATTGATATCACCACTATAGCATTCTTCATCACTAAACTCTAATGCACCTTCTTCAATCCAAGTTGCTATTAAATCAATTTCACTTTGTGTCAAACTACCATTAGGAGGCATATCACCTGCTGCAGACTCTGGTAAAGTTATTCTAACATATAATAAACTTGATTGATAATCACCTGGGACAACTACGCCTGTTGACATTAAGTTTTGATAGTTTGATAAATTAAGACCGCCTGAATATCCAGGAATATGACAAGTTGCGCAATTATTATCAAATATTGGTTGGATTTCTGTATTGTAATCAACACCAAAAAGAATAGTAGAAATTAATATAAAACACAGGTTTTTCATCAGCGTTATAAAAAGATGCCCTGCCTAAAACCAGACAGGGCATCTTAAATATATCATTTAATATATTTTACTTAACAAGCATTAACTTTTGACTAACAACATTAGTCGCTGTTTCAGCTCTTACAAAGTACATACCACTAGGAACATTACTACCATCCCATGTTAATGAATATGTATTTGCTTCCATTTGACCTTCTATCAATGTTTGAACAAACTGACCCATTACGTTATATACATTTACTGATACATAACCTGGCTCTAATACATTTAATTCAACACTAGTTACAGGGTTAAATGGATTTGGATATGCTGCACCTAGTGCAACTTCAACTGGTGAGCTATCATTGAATGATAGATCACTAATTTGAGTTTCACTATTAGCTACAATCAACTCATCAATTTCAAAAGCGCCATTAGAAGTGAATATTTCTTCACCTTCAGGAGCTACCACAACTAATTTTGTTGATGTGCCTTCTGTACGATAATCAGCAACCATAGCTTTTGTTGTTAAATCAATAGAGAATGACTCATCATGAGATAGTGTCATTTGAACACCACCAATAAAGCCATCAGCTATTATTGATAAACCAGTACCTGCCTTAACTACTTTTGCTGATGTAGCATCACTTGATACACGGCCATCTAATATAACATTAACAATAGCTACGATGTCGAGAACGTTTACTGCTGCATCACCATTAAGATCAGCTGTATCCATTTGACAATCATCAAAATCAGATGAACCTAAAATGTAGTTTACGATAGCAACAATATCAAGAACGTTTGTTGACTCATCAGCATTCACATCACCAGTTCCAGCAGTAGGACAACCGCCGCCGCCTTCAGTACAATCTGATTCTCCAGAACCAGCAGTTACTGTTATTGGTCCTAGTAAATCACCACAAATAGCACCATCACAGAATTGGAATGTTGCTTCAACTACATCATCAGCACCCCATCCGTAAACTTCAAACTCACCAAATGCAGGATCAGCCACCCAAGTATTTGTAAATCCAGCGTTTGTTCCAGCTATAGAAGTAAGCGTAATGTTTGCTTGTAATACACGATTTTCAGGAACAACCTCTTGCCCTAACCTAACAGCTGTAGAACTAGGACTAGTAGGAGCACCTTTTCTTGTATATTCTGAATCATTAGTTGCTTCTCTAACAGCACAATCGCCACCATCATTATCATAACATGTTAAGTCACA
>DBHI01000010.1 GCA_002296125.1 Anaerolineales bacterium UBA832
TTCAAATACTCCTGTGAAGCTGCCACTGTAATTAATACGCGATCAGCGATTCTCGAAATGATGCGTATTGCAAGACCAGGTTCAACATCAGGCAAATATATAGCAATTGGCACCTGACGCAACCAACCTGCTACAGATACCGGAACAGTTGTATATCCTCCAGTCACAAATATTGCATCTGGAGAAAAACGCGATATCAAAATATATGATTGCATTAATCCTACTAACAATCTATACAATCCTTTAATCATTCCTATCAATCCCTTACCCACAAGGCCACTGGATTCAATAAACTCAATGTCAATCCCAGATCCAGTAACAATATCAGTCTCCATTCCTTCAACAGTTCCTACCCACAAGATATCTAGAGAACTATCTGTAGATCGAAACCTTTGAAGACTATTTACGATAGCCATTGCTGGGTAAACGTGCCCTCCTGTTCCACCAGCGCAAATCAATAATCGCACGATTCTCCCTTGTAGGTCTCACTTCCAAATCATATCTAGAAATACTTAACAATATACCTATAGCAGTTAAAGTGACCACTAAAGATGATCCTCCATAACTCACAAGAGGCAAAGCATTTCCAGCAAATGGAAGTACTCCTAATATCACTCCTATGTTTACTATAACTTCTATAGCAATCCAACCAGTCAATCCTCCTGCCAACAATTTACCAAATGGATCATCCACTCTCACTGAAATTAAAATACCACGCCAACAAAGCACAACATAGAAAACTACTAAAAGTAGACTACCCATAAGACCTAACTCTTCACCCACTACTGCAAATATACTGTCTGTATGGGGTACTGGTAGATAAGAAAACTTACCAGCACTTTTGCCTAAACCAACACCAAACATACCACCATCAACAAACGCAACAATCGCCTGACGTACATGCCAAGAACCTTCTGTAATGTCCTTCAGACCAGCTATATATTCAGATATCCTTTGCTGCCCAGTTGAACTAAAACTGATCACCAAATACCCTACGAAAGATGCTATGATTAGCGCCCCTCCTAGATGGATTATTGCTGCACCAGCTAGAAAAAACATAAGTACCGAAATAATAACCACAGTTGCTGCAGCGCTAATATCTGGTTGCAATACAATCAGACCAGCAATAAATCCAACTAAAACAGCAAATGGTGCCATTCCATACCAAAAATCAGTCAATTTGTCTTGTTTAGAAGACATCCATACAGCAAAATATAGTATTGTCACTAATTTGGCCAATTCTGAAGGTTGATATGAACCTGCCACCAAACCTCTATCAGTTCCAATAAACAAAACTAGAATCAGCACAACGACAGTTGTAATCCCAACCCCAAGACTAACTACTGGCAAACGCAATTTGCGATAATCCAAAATAGCGCATAATACCAAAGATAACAAACCTACAACAAGATGCCAAAAATGCTTAGTTAACATTACAAATCTGGACCCATACCAATTGTATGCCAAATCAAATGTAGTAGAAAATACCATCATAATCCCGAAGACTAATAAAATAGCTGTCATCATTGCAAGAATCCAATCAACCTGTGTAGACCTACCTTTTATTCTACCTTGCAATATATTATCAAACTGATTAGATATATTAGTTTTGTTCATTGTAATCTCAATACTAGTTCTCTATAGTACTCTCCACGTTCAATTGCATCTGAAAACTGATCAAAGGAAGTACATCCAGGTGCCAACAAAACAGTATCGCCTGGATCGGACAAAGAATACGCTAATAAAACAGCTTCTTTCAAATTATCGACTTCAGTAACACTAATATCAACAGGAACAGGATCAGGGTTTGCTGCTTCCCCGGCAGTTGACCTTTTTGTCAGTTTATCAAACCCTGATCCGTCATCCATAACACTAATATCATCACTCAGAAGAGAAAGTCTAAGATCACCTCTGTTATAATTTCCCCAAACCTCCTCTAGCGAACTCTTAATGAGGAATGATGATTGTCCAAAAACAACGACTTTCTTTACCTTCGAAAGCATTGCAACTGCTAATGATTCCCATGACAAATTCTTGTCTTTTCCACCAAGCAACAATATTATTGGAGCAGTAAGAGGCTCAAGAACAGCAATAGTCCTTTCAGGAGTAGTTGCCATAGTATCATTCATCCAACGCACTCCTTCAATATCTGCAACATATTCCATACGATGAGGTACTCCCTTAAAACTACTTAACCCTTGTCGTATGAAATTAACTTCAACGTCTAATGCACCTGCAACACAAACCGAAGCTAAAATATTCAACAAATTATGTGTTCCAATCACACTAATGTCGTTGCAGTTAATTACTGGTACAGAATTACCATCTCTCCTCAGCATAACTATATCGTCTTCAATTACACATCCATTATCAAAAGTAGCATTAGAATCAAGTGTAAAACCCCAACATTTACCACGAACCTGGGATTTCATAGACTGTGAAAATTCGTTATCCCAACCTAAAATAGCTATATCATTAGATCCTTGATATTCCAATATATTAGCTTTCGCCATGACATACTCTTCCATATCAGAATGTCTATCTAAATGATTAGGAGTAATGTTAAGAACCACAGCTATATTAGGGCTACGATCCATAATCTGTAACTGAAAACTAGATAACTCTAATATAGCTATATCTCCCTCAAGTATCTCGGGTAAATCCAACAATAAAGGATTACCGATATTTCCTCCAACCCATACATTGTCAAACTGACTTGACAATGAACATATCTCACTAGATAACAGAGTAGTTGTCGTCTTACCAGAAGAACCTGTTATTCCTATTGTTTGACACGATAACTTATCGAGTACAATCTGCGAATCATTTGAAATAGGAATGTTAGCCTTAGTAGCAATTTGAAGTAAAGGAATATCTAAAGGCACTCCTCCAGAAACAAAAATAGTATCTACGTTTTCTAGCAAAGACAACGGATGCTCTTCCAACACGAAGTCAATGTCATATCGCTCTAAGCTGTCTATTTCATATGCTAAATCAGCTGCAGTCCGCAAATCAGTCACAGTAACCTCATTACCTGTATCACACAAATATTGCGCAAGAGCAATTCCTTGTCTAGCTAGACCAACTATTAACGCCTTTTGACTAATCACATTTTCACCAAGTAAATACTTGACCACTACCTACAATCTAGTACTGATATTCTCATGAATTTTGTCTACCGCTATACCTACCCAAAAATGATTAGGTAGAACATTTGATGCTGTCTTTATTGATACTCCTTTCAAAGAATCAGTATCTTCAAATTCAGAATCCGGATGCATGTAACAAACAGTTGGTTGATCTCCAAACCTCTGTTCATAATGATGCACTGCATTACTGATTTTTTCCTTTAGACTTTTGCTTTTACCATCATCAAACCACAACAAACCCATTTCCATAATAATCTCCTTTTCTTTACTACTCCCTAATTCTTATAACAAAGCCAAAGCAACTCCAATCATTCCCGACAGGATTGATACTAACCAAAAGCGTTGTACTACTTGCGTTTCACTCCAACCCAATAATTCAAAATGATGATGCAAAGGCGCCATACGAAAAACACGTTTACCTCCACTCCATTTAAAGTAAAGCACCTGAATAGCTACAGATAGAGTCTCTGCCAAAGGAACAATAGCTATAATTGGAAGCAACAACCACTGACCAGTCATAAGAGCAACTACACCAAGTAGTGCACCTAATGACAATGAACCTGTATCTCCCATAAACAACTGTGCGGGATGAACATTGAACCACAAAAAGGCAAACAGTGCTCCAACCAAAGTAAAACAAAACCTTACCAAAAACACCTGCTCCTGCAAGAGAGCTACAAATCCAAATGCCATAAAATTAGTAACTAAAACTAATCCTGCCATACCATCTAAACCATCAGTGATATTAACTGCATTAGAAGTACCCACTATTATCAAAACACCTATAGGTATATATAAAAGTCCTATATCAACTTTACGTGGAAATCCAGGTAAAGCAACACTATGTATGTCAAAACCATAATAAAGGACTAATACTGCTCCAAGCGCAATGATTACTTGGACAAAAAACTTATATCGAGCCCTTATACCTTCACCACTACGCACATTACGTAGACCATACCAATCGTCCCATATACCTAAAACAGCAAAGCCAATTAATACTGATAATGGTAACAAAATAGATGGTCCAGTGACTACTTTTACTAAGCTAACTAAATTTAACACTGCAGTAATCACTAACACAGGAGCAATTACCAATAACCCCCCCATAGTTGGAGTACCTAATTTAGAAAAATGTGTCTGAGGTCCATCTACTCTGATCTGTTTACCGATTCTTAATCTCCTTAGAATCTCTAAAAGTGGACCGCCCCATATTACAGTCATAATGAAAGTAATACTAGCCAAAGTAAGTGAAAAAATACCTTCAGGGTTCATGCTGCATACTCCAACTCAGCAACCAATTTATCAAGCCCTAAGGACCTAGAACCCTTTATGAGAATAACATCTCGATCATCAGTATAAGTCGCCAAATATTCCAACGCATGCTTCCTGTCTTGACATTGAACGATTGCTTTTTGCGACATACCTGCTTCTATAGCACCCTTTGCTATAAGAGATCCCAGATCACCTACTGTTATTAACAAATCAACTACATCCCTAGCACGCGCACCTACTGAAACATGTCCTTGATACTCAAATGATCCCAGTTCTAACATATCCCCTAGCACTGCAATTCTCCTAACATCAACTAAATCATCCAACAAATTCAAAGCAGCAATTGTTGATTCAGGAGAAGCATTATAACTATCATCAATTATTACGCTACCTCGTGGACCCTCTACAGCATACAAACGTAACTGAGCCTGGCCATCCTGTGCTTGCAAACCTTCCAAAATTTCTTGCCAACTTAAACCTGCTACTAATCCTACAGCAGCAGCACGCAATGCAGTATGAACCGAATGTCGACCCAACAATGGAACTCGTACATGCAATATTTCATCTCTATAATGCAACTGAAATTTTATTCCTTGTAAACCATTGCTATGAATATTAGATGCCCAAAGATCAGCTTCTGTATTTAATCCATACGTAAACACTTTTGCATCAGTCAAATCTGCCATAGTCATTACCAATGATTCATCTGCATTTAATATTGCAGTTCCATGAGGCACTGCGGGTAAAGCTTGCACTAACTCAGCTTTTCCAGCAACAATGTTTTCCAAACTACCTGCACGTTCAACATGTACTGGATAAACATTGGTAATAACTCCTATTTGGGGCTTAGCAATACCACACAAAAAGTCAATTTCACCCTTCTTATAAAAACCCATCTCCAGAACAGCAAATTCATGCTTGTTATTTAAACCAAGTACACTCAAAGGTAATCCAATCTCATTATTGAAATTACCTTCAGATTTTAGTGTAACAAAACGCTTAGACAAGACTGATGCAGTCAATTCCTTAGTAGTAGTCTTACCAATGCTACCAGTAATACCTACCACATTAACTTCTAAATGATCACGCCAATATCTGGCAAAATCCTGCAAAGCTTGCAATGTATCTGTTACTAGCAAACAAACTGGCAATGTAACATTTTTGATTTGCTCCCTCAACAAGTTAACATCTGTTAAATCCAAATAAGCAAACCCTGACAAATCCACACGATCAACAATCACAGCGACTGCTCCAGAATCAAATGCATGTCTAACATAATTATGACCATCTTCTTTACCATCAGTTAATGCTACAAACAAAGAGTCATTACTCACCTTCCTCGAATCAATAACAACATCTGCAATTGATTTAGACATAAGCACATTATCTCCATCTAAATCTGAAAGTGCCTTTAGGACATGACCTATTGTAAGCATTCTATCTCCATATCATTGACCAATAGCAAGTTGCTTTCTCACTTCTTCCGGAGGTATTTCCATATGTATTACCAATCGCTTCACCATTTTAGAAAATGTAGGAGCTGCTGTAGAAGAACCCCAAGGGCTGACCTGAGGTGCGTCTAATTTCACATACACAATAAATCTTGGGTCATCAGTGGGTCCCCATCCAATAAAAGAAGCCATTGTTCTTTCTGGATCATATCCATAAGGCATTGGAATTTGAGCTGTACCAGTCTTTCCAGCAAGCCTATATCCATCTACTAGAGCCATAGAATGTGAAGTTTCAGTTTGAAGACTGGCGGACAACATATCAGTTAATGTATCAGCAACTTCTTCAGAAATAGGATTTCCTAAAATCTTAGGCTTAGCAGTATATGTCAAGTCGCCATCTCGTATTTCCTGCAAAAGATGAGGTTGCATAATTATCCCACCATTGGCTACTGCAGATACAGCAGTAAGCATTTGCAAACCTGTAACTGCCAAACCTTGTCCGAATGAATTAGTTGCTAAATCTGCATCATGCCAATCAGGATCTCCTGGTCTCCTTAAACTTCCGGTTTCTTCACCTTGAATATCAACATGAGTTAATCTACCTATACCAAATGCTTGCAAATAATCATAATATTTTTTGGCTCCTAAAGTAGTTGACAAAGTAGCTGCACCAACATTTAATGATCTTGCTAATAAACCTGTCATATCCTGAACTTCATGAGCCTTGAAATCCCAGTTTTTTACTACAATCCCACCATATTCAAATGTACCACTATCATAATAAGTACTATATTGTGAAAACACTCCTGATTCTAGCGCAGCAGCCATAGTAATAACTTTAAATACAGATCCTGGTTCAAATTGCTCACTAACAGCAGGATTCCTACCAACATTTTCCGTATCTGATACAACTGCTTCAATATCATTAGGATCAAATCCCGGATCGGAAGCTATAGCAAGAATATCTCCAGTGGTAGGATCACCCACTAAAATCATTCCACTTTCAGCTTCATATTCATTAATACTTTCACTCAAAACCTGCTCTGCAATAAATTGTATCTCTCTATCTATAGTCAAATACACATCTGCGTTTGCATAAGTTTGTAGCTCACTACCTACATCCAAAGGAATAATTGAAACAAATACTCTTTCAGAATCACCGCCTAAGATGTCGTCATAATAACCTTCAACTCCATAATATCCGGTTTGGTTATATAACACTAATCCAAGAACATGGCCCGCCAAAGATCCATTAGGATAAGTACGTAGCAAAACAGGCCTTACTGTAATGCTGCGTAATGAATCCCCATATTTACCTGACAAAAGAGCCCAAAGATGTCTACGCACATCTACATCTAGATCCTGTCCATAAGCCTCAAGCAGCCTTTGTACTTGTGTACCCAAAATAGGCTCAACGCGATTATCAAATTCACCTAATAACAATGCCCTTATTTGCTCTGCAAATTCTCTACTAATATTAGGTCCATAGATTCCATCCACAAGCTGCCAGAGTTGACGCTCTAAACTAGGAGATAACTCAGGCTCTAAATACGGTTTCAACTTCTTATATGACAATTGTATTCCACTGTCAGTAATATCATCAAAAATGAGAGTCTTCAAATCAGCGTATGGAATATCAATTAACACTGCTAAATCTTTTGCAATAGAATCAAGTACAATTCTTCTGTCAAAAACATCTATTTCACCATCATCATTTTCATCATAATATCTTACAGACTCATAATCTATACCAAGTTCATAAAAAACTGCATTAGTAGCTAACAATTCCCCATTACGATCAAAAATACGTCCTCTGGGTGGACGAACCATCTGAAAATTACCTGGTTCACCAACAGCTACCTCAGCAGCCTTCACATTAAACTGAAGGTTAATCAACCTGTAGAAAATAAAACACGTACAAATACTGAGTATAAATGCAACTATTCCTAAACGATTGTGGAAAGATTCCGAGCGCATATTATTTATTTCCCCAATCTAATTCTTGTAAGTGTCCTAGAATCCAATCAGCTAGATTTTCATCATAATAATTTGTGTGATCAATGTTAACTGTAAGATCATCCGAAACATTATCTTCTACCAAATCATGGCCAAATCCTGGTATTACCATATATTCAATCTGCTCTAACTGTAAGGGAACATAACCAAACTCCTTAGCACGTTCCATCAATTGTGATGCTGACTGCAAGTATGCATTATTAGCATGAAGTAAATCGTTTTCATATCCTAGTGATTCAATTTCTCTACGCAATTGCTGAACATGTCTACCAGTAACAGCAGCACGAGAAGTTTCAGCCAAATAAATTGCTCCAAACATTGCCAAAGCAAAAACAATAATTAAAATTGGAACAGTAATTTGCCTATGCCTTCTCCATTGTGACTGCGTAAATGCTTTACGAGGAACAGACTCTATTTCAGACTCTGACATAATCCTTTGCCTTATAGACATACACATACCCCATAAAAACGAGCAAGAAGACTACAAAGAATTTGATAATTCGTCCTATAACAAACCATAATTTTGCTGTTCATGTCTTTAATAATATGCAAGGTCTATGCCATAATGCTTTATACAGCTTATCCTCAATAGAGCAGCACAAACAACTCATATGACACTCAATTGATGTAATATGAGTATGAATACAATCAAATCTATTGCAACAAAAGCTAACGGTCTAACAAAACTAGATAACAGGTACCTTTCCATGTAAATACCTCCTAAATGTATCTTAAAATTACCTACGCCTGTCTAAATTACCTCATAACTTCTCCACTATACGCAAAACGGCACTTCTACTACGCCTATTATTGTTAATTTCAAATTGGGTAGGACGAATTGGTCTTCGATTTAGAAGTAAAACTGATGCTTCATGTCTACACACACAAGAAATTTGTTCTGGAGGACATATACAATCTTGTGATTCTTTTTTGAAAAACCGCTTTACTAATCTATCCTCTAGCGAATGAAATGCTATAACGGCCAATCGCCCTCCTGGAGCTAAAATATCAATTGCCTTCGGTAAAACATTAGCTATATTAGCTAACTCTTTGTTTACAGCTATCCTTAATGCTTGAAAAGTCTTAGTAGCTGGATGTCGTCTGGTTTTCTTACCTCTTTTGCACTCAAGAACAATATTTGCCAACTGCATAGTATCCTTTATAGGACGAGAATCAATTAGAGCTTTAGCAATTCTCCTTGACTGTCGCTCATCTCCATACTCATAAAGAATGTTTGCTATCTGAGTTTGAGACCAACTGTTCACAATATCCCCAGCCATCAATTTACCTGCCAAATCAAATCTCATATCTAACGGACCAGATGTACTAAATGCAAAGCCACGTTCAGGCTGTGACAACTGCAAAGATGATAAACCTAAATCTAATATAATTCCGTTCACTTTCTCCCAGCCTAATTTATCAATACATCTATCCATTTCTACATATGATGATTTCATAATTGTCAAACGTTCTCCAAATCCTTCCAGATAATCACTAGACTTGCTAATAGCATACGCATCAACATCCAATCCCAACAACATACCATCTGGTTGACTAGCACTCAATATGCTTCTTGCATGACCTCCTCCACCCAACGTCCCATCCACGTATTTACCACACGATTGTGGCTTCAAATAATTTACAATCTCTTCACAAAGTACTGGTACATGCTCCATATTCATCACTAAGAACTAATAGATATATAAAACTAAAAAAACACTTACCCTTATCAATCATCAGTATTGTCCAAAAATTCTGGCCCAACAGCTAAATTCAGGGCTGCAAATCTCTCTGCATTGGCTTCGCTATCATTGACCATATTTAACTGAACATCCCAATCATGCTTATTCCATACTTCAATCCAACTACCTACTCCAGCTAAAACAATATCCTTTTCCAATCCAGCATAATCACGTAAAAATGCCGGAACATTTATACGACCCAATTTATCAAATTGACCTTCTCTAGCACTGGCGAACATTACCCTTTGTAGAACTCTGTGATCAGGCACTGTAGGACTAAGCTCTTGAGACCTATTAGCCATCTTCAAAAATGTATTTGTACTATAAATAATTAGATAACGTTCCCAACCTCTGGACAATACACAACCCTCAGTAAACTTATCACGGTAAGCCGATGGAACAGTGACTCTACCTTTGCTATCAATAGTATGATAATACTCACCTAAAAACATCTAGTTCTCCTAACTCAGTATAAACACTAAAACCTCATTATTTCCCACAATTACCCACTTAATACCACAATACACCACTTTATAGCATATACTTCCACATATATGCAAGTCATATCCAAAGACATTCAAGACATTTACCGAACTATTAGAAAGCCACTTTAAAAATCAAACCATCTACACCCCATATATGGTGTATATAGACCTATAGATCCCGTATATAGTGACTTTAAGTAGTTAGGTTGACTGTATGAATTATTGTCTTATATTGAAAATTTTAAGGTTTGATACGAAGAAAACACACATGCTAATTGATTAGTCTATATATAGACTAATTTACTTATGCTATTTTACTACCTAAAACACAATTAGTTTCAGGGGAAAGGATGGTTACAACTCCATCACTATTAACAGCACCTAAAATCAAAACTTCCGACAAGTTTGGCCCTATCTGTTTTGCAGGAAAATTAACTACTGCTACAATCTGTCGACCAACAAGATCACGATGTTTGTAGTTAGTAATTTGTGCACAAGACTTTTTTATTCCTAATTCACCAAAATCTAAAATTAATTTATATGAAGGAGTACGAGCCTCTGGAAAATCTAATACCTCGATGATTTTCCCTACTCTCATGTCAACTCTTTCAAACTCACTCCATGTTAATAAATTGTCTTTTGTTTGGTCCATAATCATTTACACAAGATATTAAAAAATCATATTGTTAATTCAACTACTTCTGTCATATTAGCAACAATTACGCGCGTTGCCATACCCAAAAACAGACCATGTTCAATTATTCCAACCCGAGATTTGATGATTTTATCCAAAGTAGAAGGATCTTTTATGCCATCCTTAAACCAACATCTAATAAATGGATTACCATTGTCACTAAGCAACATAGAACCATCTTCAGATCTCCATATTTCAGCAACACAACCTAAGTTTTGTAACCATTTCTCTTGTGCATCTATACCAAATTTCACTACTTCAATTGGCAAAGGAACACTATCACCTAACTGTGACACAAGCTTAGATTCATCTGCAATTATAACAAATTCATTAGAATGAGCGGCCACTATCTTTTCCCTTAATAGTGCTTTTCCTAAACCTTTAACAAGATTTAAATTGTGATCTATTTCATCTGCTCCATCTACTGTAATATCTAAATTTCCACTGTGGTCTAAATCAACTAATGGTATACCTGAATCTTGAGCTTGAATTGATGTTTCGTCAGAAGTTGAAACAGCTTGAATATCAACTAAGTCACCAGACTTAACTAAATCTCCCAATGCTTTTATAAAATAAGATACCGTAGAACCACTTCCTAACCCAATACGTTGACCAGAATGAACATATTTAACAGCTTGAAGAGCTGCTTGCTTCTTTAGATTCATATTATGTGAGCCTCGAAATTTATTTCTCTTAACCACATATTATAAGTAGTTTTATACAGAAAATCCCCTTGGCAATGACCTACTCTCCCAGGCCGTCTCCAGCCAAGTACCATCGGCGCTAGCGGGCTTAACTTCCGGGTTCGGGATGGGACCGGGTGTACCCCCGCTGCTGAAATCACCAAGGGGCATTTCTTACTTAATATAACTGAATAGAATCATATAGGTAAAACGAACTTCAAGTTCTCCGCACTATGTCATTGGTGAAGCCTCTCGACCATTAGTACGCCTAGGCTCACACATTACTGTGCTTACACCTGGTCGCCTATCAAGCAGATAGTCTGTCTGCGGTCTTACAAACACAAGGTTTGGGGGATCTAATCTTAGGGCAGGTTTCCCGCTTAGATGCTTTCAGCGGTTATCCCGGCCGCACATAGCTACCCGGCAATGCCTTTGGCAAAACAACCGGTACACCAGT
>DBHI01000080.1:0-5492 GCA_002296125.1 Anaerolineales bacterium UBA832
ATGGTGATGAACTTTTTATTGCTGATTCTATTAAACATATTGGTGATACTGATACTGCAATAAGTTTTCCCTCTAACGATACTATCAGATTTAGTACTGGTGGTACTGCAAGAGTTACAGTTACTGATGCAACCACTACAGTTGCTAATAATTTAACAGTTACAGGTAATTTCCAAGTCGATGGTACAAATACAGTAGTTAATTCTACCACCATGACGGTGGATGATAAGAACATTGTCTTAGGTTCTGGTGCTGCTAATGATGCTGCTGCAGACGGTGGTGGTATTACTCTAGAGTCTGGCGACGGTAATAAGACATGGAATTGGGTAGATGCCACAGATGCATGGACATCTTCTGAACATATAGCTTTGGCTAGTGGTAAAAAAGTATATCTTACTGATACAAATACAGCTTTATCAGAAGGTTCTACTAATACTTTAAGGATCACTACTGATTCTGGATATGTAGATATTGGCCCTAAGAATACAAGTTGGTGTCATTTTCATACCGATAGAGCTTCTTTCTATTTTGCTCAAAATGCATCATTTAATGGAGCTGTTTCTCCTTATGGAGACAGTACTCATAATATAGGAGCAAGCGGAAATCGTTGGGCAAATATCTATGGAGACACTCTTCATGGAGGAAGAATGACTCTTAGTGATGACGGGTCTGCTAGTCCGACTTTATTAATAGCTGGTGATGATCAAAATCCGTGGGGAATTCAAGTAAGAAATGATACTTATGCAACAGGAAATGAAGGTTTAAAAATATATCAAAGTAATGCAGGTGTTAGCTATCTCCAAACTAGGGGAACATCCGCTAGAGGTCGTTTGATTATGCAGCAGCATAACGGGACGACAACTAACAATATGATTGAGTTTACGGAAGGAGGTGCAGTAGACATTGATTATCAGGGTAGTTCAAAATTAACAACCACTAACACGGGAGTAACGATAACTGGAACATGCACAGCAACAACCTTTAGTGGATCAGGGGCATCTCTCACCAACGTCAACGCAACAACTTTAGATTCGATTGATTCTGCCTCGTTCTTAAGATCTGATGCTAATGACACATCAAGCGGTACTATCGCATTTGGAACAGGTGCTTTAGATCCAGATTCTTTTGGAAGTTATAGTGGTGGTTTTGGAAATATAGCAGATGGAGGCGGTTGGGGTGTTAGAGGTTTGTTTGTGCATGGTGGAACAGCAGGTGAAGCAGCAGCAATCGGACATAATAGCGATAAATTATATTTTGGAATCCAAGACGGCTCTAGTGCAAACAGCATGGAGACTTGGTTAGACGTTACGCCAGGTACAAGAGTTATAAATTTCCAAACTGATAACAACGCTACTAATGTTCAAATTGGCGGCAACAAGATATTTCATGCAGGCAACGACGGTACTGGTAGCGGTTTAGATGCGGATTTATTAGATGGAGTTCAAGGTGCAAGTTACTTAAGATCGGATGCGGAAGATTCTTCATCTGCACCTTTAAATATAAATGGTGGCACAGCTAATGCAAGTAATGACGCTACTTTATATGTCACATCAACTAATAATAATGACTGGGGATTAAAGGTAAACAAATACAACGGCTCGGCGACAGAATATGGGGTAATGATTGATGTCGCTTCTTCGTCTAATCATGCGTTAAGAATTAGGGGGAATCAAAGTGAGGTGTTTCGGGTCAGCGGAAATGGTACTGTCACCGCAGGAGGAAGTAATACTGTTTGGCACGCAGGAAATGACGGCTCTGGTTCTGGGTTAGATGCTGATACTTTGGATGGTGTTCAGGGTGGTAGTTATTTAAGATCTGATGCTGGCGATAGCTTTACTGGAGGAACCTTAACAATAGCTGGTGGTAACGATATAAGATTTAGCAATGGAGGTTGGTCGGGTGAAAGTACAAAAATTCAACATCACAGCAATTGGCTGTATATGATTGGTGGATCTAACGGTTTTATTTTTAGACATACGGATGGAAGTAACAGATGGCAAATAAATTCATCTGGTCATCTTTTCCCTTCTAGTAATACTACTTATGACCTTGGAACCTCATCTTATAAGATAAATAACGGTTACTTTAATTGGCTTTATAGCGATGCTGCCAATAGAACTAGCACAAAACCAACCAGATTTACCGCCTCAGATGATGCTTGGCTTCGTTATTACGATGGTCAATATTTCCGTATGTGGCTTGGCCTTTCAGCTAAGACAAATAACTATGGAAGACTGGATTCTACAACAGATTCAGATTACTGGGTAGGAGCAGCAGGTTGGGGTACGACCTCAATGAATGACTTAATGGGTAAAGGGAATGTCTTCTGGGATACATGGAGTAACCCTAATGGGCAACCAAGTGGGACAAGTCATTGGACTGGATTTAACTGTTTGCATTACACCAATAGAGGAACTGATGGCACAAGTTCTGGAGGTGCTTACGGATGGCAAATGACAATGGGGGCTGGAAATCCTTCTCTTTTATATGTCAGAGGAAACTGGAGTTCTGGTAATTTAGGAACACCAACTTGGTATAAGGTCTGGAACGAAGCTAATGACGGCTCTGGCAGTGGGTTAGATGCTGATACCGTTGATGGTATTCAAGGAGGTAGTTTCTTAAGGACAGATACAAACGATAATGTTATTGGTGGACCGTGGCAATTGACAAATACTGGCACTACTAATTGGGGGTTCAGATTTGTAAACAGTACTGGTACAAATAATTCGGTTTATATGGCTCATGGAACTCATGGGATGCACATTAGAAATGACTCAGCAGGGACTGGTAATTATTTACTTCAAGTTTACGGTTCAAATGGAACTGATTTTAAGGTAAGGGGTGGTGACGCATTAGTGACCAGTGGTGGAAATACAATGTGGCACGCTGGTAATGACGGCTCTGGATCTGGCTTGGATGCTGACAAGTTAGACAATATTGAGGCAAGTGGTTTTGTGAAACAAGATAATAATAGTTTTCATGTTTTGAGGTTTGGTAGTGGTAGTAATTCGGGTCATACTCGTACCTCTTATCCTTATGCAATTTTTCAAGAAACAGGTGCTTGGTCTACTCCATATCCTGATCTATGTATCAACTACCACACAGGGATAAAGATTGGTTGTGGTAATCAAAGTTATGGAGGTTTGAGATTTACTCCTGACTACAACAGTGAAACGATATTGATGTCAATTAATAATGGTACTGAAACTAATGGAAATGGAAACGTACTAGTAAATTGCGAGCTTTATTGTGATAGGTGGTTCAGAAATAACGATTCAGGTGAGGGGATGTATAACGACGCCAGCACTCAACATTGGTATTCAGACAATGATGATATATGGAATATAGCTGGTGGTACTGCCAGCAACAGTATTCGTTTTAGAGATGAAAATGCAGGAACTACTAGAGGATATGTTTTTGCAAATAATGGTAATCAAATAGGTTTCTTGAATCCTAGTGGTGGTTGGCAATTGATGTCTAATAATGCTTCTTCATTAGTGGCAAAATATCATATAATACCGTGGTATGATGATAATTATGATTTGGGTTTTAGTAATTTAAGATGGGATGATATATTTGCGACAAATGGCACAATCCAAACCTCTGATGAAAGATTAAAGCAAGACATCGCATCATTAACAACTGCTGAAATGAAAGCAGCGAAAAGATTATCTGCACTATTTAAAACTTATAGATGGAAAGATGCTGTAGTAAAAAAAGGAACTGACAAGGCAAGAACTCATACTGGTATAATCGCACAACAAATAGTTGCAGCGATGGAAGCAGAAGGTCTTGATTATGCAAAGTATGCATTTATATGTTATAATGAGTGGTATGAAAATGATGAGGGAAAAGTTATAAATTTTGATGAAGCGTATAACCATGACGTAAAGGATAGTAGTAATCTTGATGGTTATGTAAAGACAGGAAGATTTTCTGTAAGATATACTGAGTTGTTATCTTTCATTGCTGCATACAATGAACAAAGATTTACTTCAATTGAATCAAGACTTTCAGCACTTGAGGGTTCATAAATACTTAAAAAAAAATCATGGCAGTTATAAAAACTTGGTCAGTCCTTGATCTAACAAGAGAAACGTCAGATGGTTATGTTTGTTGGGTGAAATGGAAATTAACTGGTACGGAAGGCGACAAGACAGTTGAGGCGAAAGGTAAAACAAAACTTGAAAGACCTTCATCTGTTTTAGAACCTTATGATTCTTTAACTGAAGAAAAGATTATTGGTTGGGTAAAAGCAAAGATCAACGCTGAATCTCCTATTGTTACTGATGAACTTACAGGAAAAACAGCTGTTGAAAGATGGGAGGATGTAATGGATAAAAAGATGGGATGGCTCAACGGACCAGCTACGGAAAATGGGAAACCATTCTGACACTAAATAAGATATAGTAAAAGAAAACATTAGATCAATGGCAACCACTTTTCAGTATAAGGTTAGTAGTTTAAAGACCAATCCAAGTGATGATGGTTACATTACTGAGGCTACAGTTCAAATATTTGGAACAGAAGGATCTGTAACCAAATCAACTCATTGCCATTGTGTTTTTCCTGGCAATAAAGCAGCAGTTGGGAGTGGTTTTAAATCACTTGATGATTTAAAAAAAGCGGAAGGAGAAGCAACTATTGTTGAATGGGCTAAGGCTGGATGGACTGATTACAAAGTCAAAAAATTAGAAGCTTCTGTTCAAAGAGCAATTGATGATCAAAACAGTAAGGCTAGTGAAGTACTCATAAACGCAGAAGATACTTCTTATGCTGCTGCTCCAGCAGTTACTCCAGATCCTAATGCAGGAGCTCCTGCTGCGTAAAACCTTTTAAGTTTGTACTCCCTTAATACAGTATAAATAAAAAATAGGGTAAGTACTAATGGCATGAACAGATCAAGAAAAACTGGTGACTTAGTATCTCAAAATAATTTATTCGTAGATATAACTAATGATAGGATTGGTATAGGATCTACTGTGCCTGGTAATAAATTGAGTTTGCCTGATAGTGCAAAGATAGGTTTGGGTAATGCAGAAGATTTAACCTTATATCATGATGGAAATAATAGTTTTATAGATGAATCAACTGGTACTGGTTCACTTTATGTGAGAACTAATGCACTTGTAATTCAGAAAGGTGGTGGAACTGAAGCAATGGCAAGGTTCTTGAGTGATGGAGCTGTTGAACTGAATCATAATAATTCAAAGAAGCTTGAGACAACGAGTGACGGAGCAAAGGTAACAGGTGATATAACAATATCAGATAAGATAATTCATGCTGGAGACACAAATACTGCAATAAGATTTCCTGCTGATGATACAGTTTCAGTAGAAACAGCAGGACAACAGAATGTTCAGGTTACTGGAACTAGAACTCTTTTAAAATCACCGAGTGGAACAGATACCACAGTAAGATTACAACATCAAGGTAATAGTGGTTATGGTGATATTATTTTAGATCGCACAGTAAATGCTTTCATTATTGAT
>DBHI01000080.1:5817-6345 GCA_002296125.1 Anaerolineales bacterium UBA832
CATTATTGATAATGATCCTAGTAATGCATCTAATAACCAATCATATTTCTCTGTAAAAAATAAAGGAACAGAAAATCTTCGCATCACATCAAATGGTACATTAACTGCAAGTGGAACATCGGATGGTGTTCTTCAACTCACAACAACTGATAGTAGAGGAGCATTTATAAGATTTGGACAAGGAGGTTCATATCATAATATGGTTGGATGTGCTGATGGACTTACGAGTGGGGATAAAGAAGACTTAGGTATTAGAGCAGCAGATAATATTATATTTGCTGCTGGTGGTTCAACAGAAAGACTTCGCATCACAGGAGCAGGTAGGGTAGGTATAAATGAAACATCACCAGATACTGATTTACATATAAAGAATACTAATCCTGCTATCATACTTGAGGGAACTAATGGTTCTGGTAGACAACATAAGATTTGGAGTTCTGGAACTAATGCTGAAACCCTTCAAATAACTAGTGGAAATTATTATAATAATGCTGATGTTCATTACTTCCGTGCATCTAATGAATCAAC
>DBHI01000146.1:0-3765 GCA_002296125.1 Anaerolineales bacterium UBA832
GAAACTTCTTGCCAACCATATTCGAAACCATCAACAGAGTTTGCATTTAAACGGAATATGTAGCTTTCATCCTCTCTGCTATCATCTAAATATTCATATGATATGGATGTGAAAAGTGAATCGTCAGAATTTATATTTGCATACGGAGAGTATTCTGCATTTAGTAATTGATAGGTCAAATAATTTGCCGAGGATCCTAGACTCCAGTTTAATGTTATCTCAGATTGATTAATCGTTGAACCTTCAATATTTATGGAATCATTAATGTTTAAATAAAAATTAGGATTTAATAATGAAATATTCCACTCCGTACTATTACCAAACTGAAAAGTTTCCATAGTTGCAGTAAGATTTCTGGCGACCAAAGCATCCATTGTATCGGGTACTAAATAAGATTTGGTATCTCCTTCCGATATATAAAAACCAAGATAATTATTATTCTGTTTGTTATGAATTGTGATTGGTTCTAACAGGTTGTTTCTTATTGTTATATTTCTGTATGAAAGAGTATCTGATATCGTCCATGAGGTATTATAAAGCTCTATAACATTAATATTCTCTCTAGATGCGACAACTTCTCCAGTTCCTAGCATTTTTGCAGATAGTTGATAATTGTTTTGCGGTAGTAAATAATTATAACTACCTCCATTACCTTCAATAATAGATAACCCGTATGTAGATTGAGAGGTCACAGTAATGTCTTCTATTTGAATATCATTTTGAGTAAAAATTTTCAGATCAGATGATGATTGGTTTATTATTTCTAAATATCCCAATCTGCCAATATCACTTAAATAATATATAGGTACCTCAATATTCTGTATTGGGCTTCCTGCGTTAATAACAGCACTGAGAGCATTTCCTAAACTATCCAATTCAATCCAACCTACATCCTCTGAATTATTTGCATAATCATAAGAATATCGATAGTAGAGATAATAGTATCCAAAATCCAATCCAACTATTTTACTATCTTCGCCAGGCAATATCGATGCAATCTTTTTTCCATTCTTACTATCTAAATAAAGAGACGCTTCATAGATAACCATGTTTCCCATGAAATCAATCGCAGGATATTGAAAAGATAGCTGACCAACTGATGGAGAAGCGCTACCGCTTTTAATAACCCAAACAACCCTGTCCGTTTCCACCGAAGTATTTGATAATACAATATTCCATTCTTTATAAATATTATCCATGTCTGGTGCTAAGGGGTCAGACACCTGTGATTTTTTCCAGACTTTAAGTTCCGTAGGAGTTGAACCGTCCGATGGAAGATTAACTAAAAAATCTTCTTTTGCACCAATCTCTTTAAAAGGAGATTCACTGTCTGATAAATATAAAAGTATAGGATCGTTAAGCCTATTTAGGATTAATAGGTTCCCTTCAGCATCCTGAGAAACATCAAACTGAGAACCTGGATCCTCCCCATCTTGCGTGCATCCCGAGAAAATTATAGCTATCACTAGTAATAAGGTTTGGTACCTTAACATATATTACCATTCTAAAACTGAAATAAATTTATGTATAATTCTATTTCAATAATACCATCTTTTTTACAGATCTAAACTCCCCAGCCTCTATGGTATATATATACATCCCAGCTGAAACAGGCTCTCCTATATCATTCTTCGCATCCCAATAGACTCTGTAATATCCGGCACTTTTCTTCTCATTGATAAGCGACCTTATATTACGTCCCATAACATCATATATTACTATACTTACATGCTCATTTTTTGGTAGGTCGTAGCTAATATTTGTCGTAGGATTAAATGGGTTTGGATAATTCTGGTGGAGTGCAAATTCATCAGGAATCAATTCCTCTTCTGTTGATAGCGTACCAATGATAAAAGTATTTGGTGTGTTGTAATTACTACTGACAACAAAATTGTCTTTATCAATCGCCTGTGCTACCCAATAATATTGAAGGTTATTATCAAGCAGCAAGCTCATCGTCGTATCTTCTATTTCAGCTGTATAAACATAGGTTGATGTATCTGACCAGTCTGTTGAATAGGCTATACGATATGATATGATATCATTTGGATCAGGGTCTATTGTAGAGAACCATTTAAAATTAACAATCGTTGAACTCATTTGCGCATCGGGGACAGGAGATATTGTAGAAAAATTAACAGGTGGTTCTGCATACGCATCCGTATAAAAGTATGCTGTATCAGAGTATGATGTTAACCCTAATATATCTTCAGATTGTATCCTCCATTGATAAATAGCATTATCTATTAAGTATCCAGTTGGCGTAAAACCATTACTATCGAGGTTAATAGACTGAATATCTGTTGAAAATGGTTGCCACCAGCTCAAGTTATAGGATACAATATCCATAGGATCAGGATCACTAGACAATGTCCATGCAAAATTTGGGGTCAAATTAGATTGTGTGCTTCCCTCAATAGGTGCTAATAGGTTAACAGCAGAAGGAGCATCGTTTTCCATATTTACTATGAACATTCTAGGACCGCCTGCATTATTAGTAACACCACCATTGATATCATGTGCAGTTACTGACCAATAATATATTTGGTTATCTAACAAACCATCAACAAAGTACGTTGTATCGGTTGTTTCAAAAACCATATTACTATCTCCAAATTCTATTTGGAGTTGGAAGGTAACTGAATCATGAACATCAACGTCAAAACTATTCTCCCAAGCAAATGTGATTTCTGTAGTATTAAATAATGATTCATCAGTAGGAGAAAGTAGTGAGAATAGAGAAGGTGGTGTGTTTTCACTATTCACTATAAAAAACCATGTCAAACTAGTCGCGGAACCACCAATACTATCACTGGCGACTACATACCATTCATATGTCTCATCTTCTAAAAGATCCCGTACCTCCATGTAATTATGATTAGTTACGCCAATACTCTGTTCGTTTAGAAAAACTTCGTACTCAATCTCATCTCCGTCAAGGTCTGTTGATGGGGACCATATTAGATACTGGTCTAGACCCTGTACAACAGCACCACTGTCAGGGCTCAATAGCGTAAATCCTTCCGGATTATCATTTTCAACGTTTGTCTGAAAAGACTGGAGGTCAGTTGTGTAGGTAGCGCCTGAATAATCTGTTGCAATAACCTGCCAAAAATAATCAGTATTATCTATGAGACTATCGCTAAGAAAATTGCTTAGTTCATCATCAACATCAACATAGTTTAATTCTGTAACGTCTGAACCATAGGCAATTGTATATGAAACATTATCATACAAATCACTATCCGTAGACTCTGTCCAACTAAATAGAGGTCTAAGACCAGTAACTGAATCCCGCTCAGGTGTTAAAAGATCTATCTCGCCTGGAGGAGTATTTTGACTGTTTGTCCAGAAAGAGTGCACAGAAGACTCCGTCTGCCCTCCGTCGTCGTCAATGGCCACAATCTTCCAAAAATATTCCACATCCTCCAATAAATCTTCAGGAATCGTGTAATAATTAGAATCTATTCGAATTGGATCAATATTAGTAAATAGAACATCCGAACTAACAAAAACATCATAGCCTTCTATAGAACGGGAATTTATAGAGTTTCTACTTAGCTCAGAACCATTGGAGGAAAAATTACGTCTCAACCCAATTTGAAAGGTACTTCTTGCATTGTTATAAGAGTTGCTCCTTCCAAAATAGCTAATAGCATCATCTTCATCATCTGGAATTTCCCACATCAATGTTGGTGTAAGATCTGTTACCATGGAACCATCCTCAGGAAATAGTAAGGAAAAATCTCCTGGCAGGTCGTTCTC
>DBHI01000146.1:4154-4628 GCA_002296125.1 Anaerolineales bacterium UBA832
ATCACTCGCCAATACTCTCCAATAATAAATAGTATTGTCTAAAAGTTCTCCAGTTGTAAATACGGTATCAGATCCAGAATAAACGCTTTCCATATCATCTACGTTTTCGCCAAGTTCTAAATGATATGTCACTTCATCACCAAGATTAGCATCAAGATCGCTGGACTCTGTCCATGAAAAAACAACAGGCAATGAATCTGCTTCTTGTTCGGAAAGCGGTGTTAATAAAGTAAAATCTAATGGGGCGCTATTTTGACTATTTGTTGTAAAGGAATGTACTGTTGATTCTGTTTCACCTCCATCATCATCCGTTGCAATAACTTTCCAGTAATACACAATATCTTCATCAAGGCTTTCAATCGGTGTATAATTATTTGTCTCAACTACAATCGGTTCCACATCTGCAAAAAGCGAATCTACGCTAATATATATATCATAGCTTGTAATAGACCGATTGTTATTGGAGTTCCTTCC
>DBHI01000146.1:5014-5217 GCA_002296125.1 Anaerolineales bacterium UBA832
GATGAGTTTTGAAAAATATTCGTATTGAAAGATGATAGGCCATTGCCTAGAGAGGCAACATTATCATCCTCATCAACAGGTTCCTCCCACATGAAGGTTGGAGTTAAATCAGTAACAATAGATCCATTTTCAGGTAGCAATAATGCAAAATCACCTGGCAAGTCGTTTTCCGTATTTACCGTAAAACTGTGAATGCCTTCATT
>DBHI01000146.1:5572-6159 GCA_002296125.1 Anaerolineales bacterium UBA832
GCAAACACCCTCCAGTAATAGGTGGTGTTATCTAAAAGTTCATCAGTTGTGTATACTGTTTCAAAACCACTATATATAGTCGTTAGGCTATTAACACTTTCTCCCAATTCTACTTGATAGGATACCGTATCCCCGAGGTCAAAGTCAGTGGTAGGCTCCCATGTCAATTCAACCTGAAGCGTATCTATCTCTTCTTCGTTATTTGGAGAAAGTATAGAAAACGCAAGAGGGGCGTTATTGGTTGCACTTACAATTGAAAAAGACCATACAGAGGAGGAAACGCTTCCACCCAAATCATCATAAGCAGTAACACTCCAATAATAAGTATCCTCAACAAGGTTTTGCATATCATAATAATTGACACCTAGATCATCCACTAGATCCATCGCACCAGGGTCATTTCCAAAATACAATTCATAGTTTAGTTGATCACCATCGACGTCAGTTGTTAAATCCCAAAATAGCAGAACCTCACTACTATTAGGAATTGTGGTACCGCTGTCTGGACTAAGTAATGTAAACCCACTAGGATTGTCATTATCAGAGTTAACAAAAAATGATTTCAGAGGTGTAGCTGCAGTTGCACC
>DBHI01000058.1:0-6624 GCA_002296125.1 Anaerolineales bacterium UBA832
AGGAGAAGGAATGCATACACCACACGAGCCGGGCGAAGGTACTCCACCACCACCAGAAGGTGATATGGAAGAATGGGATGATGAAGACGATGATGCTGATTGGGATGATGATACAGATGATCTCACTCCAGATGATATGGATGACGATGATGATAATGAGTAGTAGTTTAATTATCTAGTTGCTGATCTGAATAGTACACAAATATGCCTCACTGACATAATTGTAGTGAGGCATATTGTATTTCTACATTTGTTGTGAATATGTGTCAATATTGTGATTGAATATTTGTTACAATGCTCTTCTTAATGATATATAGTTGGTAAACAAAATATATATTTTTTGTTTACAAGTATTTAGTTAAGTTGTAAGAATTAATATGATACCCAATAAAATCGAATTAACTAATTTTTTACCTTATAAAAAAACTCAGATTTTGGACTTTACAGGTATTCATGTTGCATGTTTAGTAGGTGATAATGGGTCTGGAAAATCATCGCTATTGGAAGGGATGGTGTGGGCGCTATGGGGTAATGCCCGCGATGGAAAGAGAAGTGACGATGAATTGATTCATTATGGTGAGACTGAGATGAAAGTTTTACTAGAGTTTGAGATATCTGATCAGATATATAAAATTATCAGGCAACGTAAAATAGGTAAGAGATCTCAACTTATTCTTGCTTTACATATATATGATTACTCAACAGAAAGTTGGCGCGATTTGTCGGAAGCTGGTGTTAAACAGACACAGAAAAAGATAGATAATCTTCTTCGCATTGACTATGATACGTTTATGAATTCAGCTTTTATTGCACAAGGACGAGCGGATGAATTTACAGTTAAATCACCTGCTAATCGTAAGTCTGTTCTTTCAAGGATATTACGATTAGAACAATGGGACCTTTATGAAGAACAAGCACGTAAGTTTAATTCTGAACTAAAGCAAAATCTGTCGTTATTGGATCGTGATATAGAATCTTATGATAAACAATTAGATGATCGAGCAACAGTTGACAAGGAACTAGAAAGAGCAACAAGTAAGTTGGATATAATTGAGAAAAAGTTGCAACTGGCTGAGAAAGCAATGGGAGATGTAGAAAGTTCAAGACAACAGTTAATTCACTTAAATAGTACTATTACTGATAGTACATCGCGAATTAATCAAAGTGAAAAGGAACTTCAAGATATTGAAGATGATTTGAAGACTTCTCATAGTGACATTGATCAAAAGAAGCTTGTTAAGCAACAACATGATATCCAAGTAGAACTTGAAGGTTTGCAATATTTAGAGAAGCAAATTGATGATTCATCCATGAGAAAGGAGGAAAAATCTAAACTTAGCTCGAGACTTAAGGGTGAAAATGAAATTATAAAACGGGATGCAGATGCACTTAATGATCGTATAAATGCGCTTGGTTCTGAACCCAATTGTCCGACATGTGGTCAACCACTTGAGGAGGATGCTGCATCACATTTAAGTGATGAAGTGGAAAAGAAACGTGGTCATTATGCAGATAATAGAGATAAATACAGGAAAATAGATTCAGATGTAGCAATCATAGATGATGAATTGTTGATATTACAAAAGCATTTAAAGAAACGTAATGATTTAGAAAATAGATTTAATGAAATTAATTTAGAAATAAAAAATGTTGCTGTGATGTTGGAAAATCGTGCAAGTCTTGAAAAGAGAAAAAGCCGTTGGAAAGAAAATCTTGCAAAAGAAAATGAAAGATTACAAAGTTTATATGATGAGCAAAAACATTGTAAAAGAGTTATTCAGGAATCTGAAGAGAAACAGCAAAATCTTGATGAACTAAGGGTAGAACAGAGAGTATGGATGGAACATGTTGGGAGAGCACGTCAAAAAATTATTTCTCTAAAAGATATTAATGAAAGACGGAAACTTTCTATTGTAGAGAGAGAAGATATAGCTGATAAAATCAGCATATATAATGAATTAGTAGAAGCTTTTGGTAAGAAAGGTGTACCAGCCATGATTATTGAAGCAGCTGTGCCTGAATTAGAAAATTCTGCTAATGAACTGCTTACTAGAATTACTTATGGCAAAATGAACGTACGATTTGATACTCAAAGAATGACTAAGTCAGGTGATGTTAAAGAAACTTTAGATATTAAGATAGCTGATGACTTAGGTACTCGGAATTATGAAATGTATAGTGGGGGAGAGTCTTTTAGAGTAAATTTTGCGATTCGTATAGCTCTAAGTAAATTATTGGCACGAAGAGCTGGAGCACAATTACAAACGATTGTGATTGATGAAGGTTTTGGTACTCAAGATGCTCTTGGAAGGCAGAAATTAGTGGAAGCTATACATTCTATTCAAGATGATTTTGAACGTGTTTTGGTTATCACTCATATTGAGGAGCTTAAGGATATTTTTCCTGATCGTATTAATATATCAAAAACTATAGATGGATCAACAATTTCGGTTGTTTAGCAAAAAGACAGAATTTATTTTTCTAGATTTGAATGTGAAAATCAAATAGCATCTACCTTTTTCTTAGTGGATTTATTGGAAGACGCTTTTTTATTACTTGTATTTTTTACAACATTAAATTCCAGACCATTATCTTTGCTTATATCAACTTGTACTTCATCTCCATTACTGAAGTCACCTCTAAGCATTTTTACTGACAAAGGTGATTCAATATGTTTTTGCATCGCTCGTTTCAGTGGACGAGCTCCGAATGCAGGATCAAATCCTTGATTTGCTAACCAGTTTCGAGCTTCATCTGTTAATTTAACTCTCAATCCATATTCTGATAACCTGTCTTGTATTTCATCCATTTGCAAATCTACTATTTTCCACATGTCTTCAGGAGTCAATTGTGAGAATATTATTATGTCATCGATACGATTCAAAAATTCTGGTCGGAAAGTATCTTTTAGTGCTTTTTTAATCTTTATGTCTTGTTCATTAGTATGATCATCATTGTTACCAATAAATCCTACACTACCTGAACCTGAGACAAATTCTGTTCCTAAGTTAGAAGTCATTATTAGGACTGTGTTACGAAAATCTACTATGCGTCCTTGGCCATCTGTGAGTCTTCCGTCGTCTAGAATTTGCAGTAATGCATTCCAGACTTCTGGATGTGCCTTTTCTATTTCGTCGAACAGTACTACTCTATAAGGTCTTCGTCTTACTGCTTCAGTTAGCTGTCCTCCTTCTTCATATCCTATATAGCCTGGTGGAGCTCCAAATAGACGTGATACAGTATGTTGTTCTCTGTACTCAGACATATCTATTCTTACTAAAGCATCTTCATCATCAAAAAGAAATTCAGCCAGTGCTTTTGCTAGTTCTGTTTTTCCCACACCAGATGAGCCTAGAAATATAAAAGATCCAGCAGGTCTCTTAGGATCTTTTAATCCTGCTCGTGCGCGTCGTATTGCGTCTGAGAGTGCACTAATTGCCTTCTTTTGTGCAACGATACGTTGTTGTAGTCTTTCTTCCATATGAAGAAGTTTTTCTGCTTCAGTTTCAAGCATTTGAGTAAGTGGAATACCTGTCCATGTTGAAACTACTTCTGCTATATCTTCTGTATCAACTACTTCGTTCAATTGATGCTCTTGTTCCCATTTGAGTCTGTCGTCATTGAATTCCGATTCTATACGTAACCTTTCCGCTTTACATTCAGCTGCTTTTTGGTAATCACGGTTATTGCTAGCAGAATCTTCTTCTAGTTGGAGTTTATCAATCTCCTTTTTTTTCTGCTTGAGTTCAGATGGTAAAGAATATAATGCTACACGAAGTTTTGCTGCTGCTTCATCCATTAGGTCAATTGCCTTATCTGGTAATTTCCTATCGGTGATGTATCGGTGAGACAATTTGGTCGCAGCAGTTAATGCTTCATCAGTAATATTAACTTTGTGATGCGATTCATAACGTGTACGCAAGCCTTTAAGCATTTCAACTGTTTGCTCTATATCTGGTTCTTCGACGAATACGGGTGCAAACCGACGTTCTAATGCAGGATCTTTTTCTATATGATTACGAAATTCATCAAGAGTAGTTGCACCAACGCATTGTAGTTCTCCACGTGCTAGAGGTGGTTTTAGCATGTTGCTTGCATCCATTGCACCTTGAGCTGCTCCAGCACCTACGACGGTATGCAACTCGTCAATGAACAAAATTATATCTCCTTGACCATTCTTGATTTCTTCTATTGCTGCTTTTAATCTCTCTTCAAATTCTCCTCTGAATCTAGATCCAGCAATCATTGAACCTAGATCTAGAGCTAGAACAGTTTTACCGCTAAGAATTTCAGGCACATCGTTATCAGCAATTTTTTGAGCTAGTCCTTCTAGTATTGCTGTTTTTCCTACACCGGCTTCACCTATTAATACAGGGTTATTTTTTGTACGACGGGAAAGTACCTGAATGACTCGTAGTATTTCATTATCGCGACCAATTACAGGATCTAGTTTTCCAGAACGTGCAGATTGTGTAAGATCTCGACTATATTTTTCAAGTACTTTGTATCGAGATTCTGCTTGGGGACTAGTTACTTTTTGACCACCACGTAGTTCTTTTATTGCACTATGAACTCGTTCTGGATTTATTCCTGCTTCAGACAATATGCGTGCTACATTAGTGTTTCTCTCAGAAAGAATTGATAGAAAAATATGTTCTGTTGAAATAAATTCATCTTTGAGTTTGTTTGCTTCTTCATTGGCTAAATCAATAATACGTTTAACTCGTGGAGTGATAAAGACTTGACCAGCTCCACCTCCATATACTGATGCTTTTGGACTTGCTCGTAGAACATCATCAAGGCGTTGTTGGATTAATTCCACTTCAATGTCTAACATTTCTAAGATTTGTGGTATGACCCCTTCAGGTTGTTCTAGTAGGGCAAGTAGTATATGTTCAGTATCAACTTGATTATGTCCATATCTTTGCAATATTTCATATGCTCTGGCAGCTGCATCTTGTGCGCGTTCAGTAAACCGATCAAATCTCATCATTTTAATGTACCTATTTTACATTTTACATTATTGCAATTATATACGTATATTCTAAACAAAATGTTAGTCTAATCTATGCAAAATGTTAGAATTTTTGTTCATAATAATTTTTATTAATTGATTCGTTCCAGGACTCATTCTGATAATGAATTATATTTTCTAGTAAATCATACTTGAAATGGTATATTTGGGGTGGTGTTTTGTTAATTAATAATGGACCTACAATATGAAGGTTTTGCACTACTTCATTTGATTTAAATGCCCATGATTGTGTTTTCCATGAAAGCTTACCTTCGTCACATTCTATTGTAGTTGACGTTGAAGATTCTGCAGTATATAGTGCGAGAGCTCCATTATTATATGGTGATTGCCAGGTTAATAATCCTCCAAAGATGATTTTTTTTAGTCTAAGACCTGTTTCTTCGTATGCTTCTCTTATGCAAGTTTCTGCTGCTGATTCATTTTTCTCTATACGTCCTCCTACACCATTCCACATACCTTGATTGGGAGGATTATTTCTATGTAACAAAAGTATATGATTGTTAAATGTGATTAAACAAAGTGTATGTGTAGGAGTTGGTATATTTTGTGATAATGACATTTATATAATTGGTTAAATATTTGTTGTGAGCTTAATCAGCAGATATTAGTTTTGCGGGTCCGCCTATCTTACTTGGAATAATTTCTACATTTAATTTTAACATATTAATATTTTCCATGACTGTTTCTTGATGTTTCGTATGAGTTAGGAATACAATGCTTGGTCCAGTGTCAATTGAAAAATATACAGGTATATTTTGTGAGCGAAGTCTGTGACACATGTGAAATAGAGGTATGTTTTCGGGTTCCCAAGCTATGAGTGGGTAATTATTTGTTGTAGTCATCGATACTGCATGTAACTTCATACTATCTTGTTCAGCTATTTGTCCTATTGCTTTCAAATCTGATTGAGACATTGCTTCAATGCATTGTATGATTAGACTTGATCTTTGCTTAGTCCATTGTTGAAAAAAGGGACTACTAGTTACTGAGGCATGAGCATCTTCTGTTTTTAATGCAATTTGTGACATAATGGGGATTGTTATCATTGATAAATGTTGTAGTTCTTCATGGATATCTAAACGTACAGCAAAGCAATCTCTGTGAGATATACCTGGATAAGACATCCATAGTGATAAACCTCCTGCTGCACTTCTTGCAGCTGATCCTGATAAAAGACGCGCAGTACAACTAACGAGTTGTTGGTCTTCTGCTGCATTTACACCTAAAAGAGCACCTATAGAAGCTTTTGCTAAAGCAGCTCCAGCTGATGCGCTTGTACCTAGACCTTTAGCAAGAGGATTTCCCTGAAAAATATTTTTTGATTTAACAATTGCTTTCTTGTTGCTATTGCCTAATTCTCTTACAAAATCTAAGAGGTGGGTGACTTTGTCTAATTGTTTGTCATATATTTGTTGATTGTTGATATAAAGCTGATCAGAAGTAGTTTCTTCAGTAAATGATACTGACGTAATAGTATAGGCGGCATCATTGTTTATTGATATGCTTGGCATATAAGCAGTACGCCAATTATGGTCAGCATGACCATGATATTTTAGTATTCCTTGCATGGCATATGCTTTAGCGCAAGC
>DBHI01000058.1:7010-15899 GCA_002296125.1 Anaerolineales bacterium UBA832
GGTGATTTTCGATTTTTTCAAATACTCTTTTAATAGATGATTATTCTTTTCCATTTCTTGAGCATAACTTTCGAACCCAGAAGGTATGTCAGTATTCTCAGAATAATTGGATTTGTTTTGATTTTGAATTTTATTTATATGTGTCATAGAAGTAGTTATTAAGAAGACTTCTTTAATATTGTGAATTGTCCAATAAAAATAAATTAGTTGTTATATTAATGTGAATTATAACTTTAATATTGATCTAATCAACATTAATATAAAGTTTGTATTTAAATACAAATCACATGATCATTATTTGTATTGTAACAATCATGTGATTTATTGTACGAGTGATTTCAGAGAATTACAGAAAAATTATTCGCTTGGTATGTTAAGTTGTTGACCGACAAATATCATGAAAGGTTCTGAAATGTTATTTTCTGATGCTAGTGAATCAATTGAAACCCCCAACTTTTGCGATATTGAAAACATTGTTTCACCTGCTTGGACTTCATATGTGTCAGGTGTTAATGCATTTGCTGGAGCCATAATACTGTCGGCATTATTATCTTCTGTGTTATTTTCAACAGTGTTGTTCTCAATAGGAGTTGTTGTTTCTTCAGATGATGTTTCTGATGTACTACCCTGTGCTGGAATTATTAATTCTTGTCCAGGATATACTTGTTGGTCTGTGCCAATTACAGGGTTGGCTGATAGAAGTGCCATGGCTGTAATATTGTGCATACGTGCTATTTTATATACCCAATCTCCCGATTGTACTGTATATGTTATTGGGCCTGACGCAGGCATAGTATCTACAATTTCTGATACTGTTTCATCGGTTACTTCTGTTTCAGTTGTAGCAGATTCTTCAGATTGATCAGTTGTCTCCTCTACTAATGGTTCATAGTTGTTAGAGTTCTCTGTAGTATCTATAGTTTCATCCAACTGTTCATTGCCATCTGCGAGTGCAGTTACATCATCATCAAGTAATGCTTGCATATCTTGATTGGATTCGTCACTATTAGTAACATCATTGTTTTCATTTGTGACGACTTCTTCTGTGTTTAAATCATCAGGCAATATACCATCTGTTGCTGATCGATTACAACCTACCAATACCACACAGGCAATCAATAGCAAGGTGATCATTAATTTGTTAGATTTTGAGTTATTATTTTTCACAGCATACCTCCTTACGGATGAGAACAAGCCAGCTTAGTATATGAGAAATAAGTTTAGCTTGATACAACACTTTACCAAACTTATTGTTTGGCTTGATATATATGGTTGCAAGAGATATGCCAGTGTTTGGACAAAATAGTTAGTTATCTACTTAATACAACTAACTATTTATGCAGATAGTTTGTTTATGTATTGGGATCAATTCTGTCAGGTTGAGAAATGCTTATGACATCACCATGATGATCTACTACTATATGGAATCCTAACATACTCAACCACTGTTGTGCTTCATCAGGTAAGCCCTTTTCTAACAATTGTTGAATATGAGTATCAATGTTTTTTAGTGAAGAATCAATCATCGCTTTTGTAAACAAATCGTTTTTACCTGTCATTTGCATGGCACTTTTACTGACTGTGTCCTTATTGTCCATGATTTGATTTCTTAATTTATTTAGAATTTGCTCGTCTAATTTGACAGCTGATACGTGATATAGAAAGTCATTATCATTGATAACATAATGAGCTTCTTTACCAATATATGTTACTTCAACGGTTTCATTTTGTTCATTAACGATTAGGCCTTGAAATAGTGGTTTTGTCATCATTCTATTTATGAGTCCTCAATTTTATTGATTTCTATAAGTATACTATTACAAGATCACATGTTACGTTGCTTAGTTATTAGCCAATCTCTAATTTTATCAGAAGCTAATCTAGCTAATAAATCAGCCACAATACCATTTACACCAATTCTATAGCGGGTTCGAGGTCTGTTAGACAGTAATGCATGCTCTATAGCATTGACTACTACATCTGGAGAGCTCATAGACTGATTTAATTTTTTTTCCCAATTCATTGCTGATTTGATTTTATCACCATAAAGTGTTTTCGCTGTAATAGGTAGTTTACTTAGCATTGTTTGAGCTACTTTTTTAGATTTGTTCCATATAGGTGTTGATATAGGACCAGGTTCTATTACTGCAACATGAATGTTCCATGGTTTTAGCTCTACTCTCATCGAATCAGAGAGTGCTTCAAGAGCAAACTTGGAAGCTGCGTATGGTCCTAGGAATGGAGATGCTACTCGACCGCTTACTGAGCTTATATTTATTATTCTGCCTTGTCCTAGACGAATGAGATGTAAAAAAGACTGTGTAACAGCAATTTGTCCTATTACATTGACCTCAAATTGTGTTCTAATTGAATCAATTGGTACAAATTCAAGTGGACCAGTCGTGACAATTCCAGCGTTATTGATTAGTCCATACAATCCGTGATTCTTTACTTCTTCTTCTATAGTCTGTGATGCTTTCGAGATCATATCTGGTTTTAGTATGTCTAGATAGATTGGTTTTAACCTGTTTGATGCTGACTGTAACAGTGATTCAGCATCATTTTGTTTTCTTATACCTGCAAATACTTGGAAACCTAATTGATCCAGGTGTAATGCGCAAGCTCTTCCAATACCAGTGGAAGCACCTGTTATTAGTACTGACTTGTCATTTAATGATACATTCATATATTTTAGAATGAAAGATTCAAATGTTCCTTATATTCTATAGTATATTTTATTTTTGGTTATATGTTTTGAGTTCGTAATATGCGATTTCAGTAGTGTAAGGTGTTGTTGGGCTTATTATGATATCTGATCCAGATAATATTTCAAATTCTGTGCTTCCATCTTTTACTGGAATAGTTTGTATAGATTGTTGTTCTCTGTTTACTAATTTAATTAACCAATTTTGTGGTAGCATGTTGTCTAATCTTACCCATCCATTAGATTGCCAATCACCATGTCCGTTTTCAAAGTCTTCCTTATAATTTATTTCTTCAATTGAAATATCATCTATAAAAATTCCAGGACTATTTACTGCGGCATCTGTAATATATTCGAATCTGAGTAGAATTTGTTTTCCAGCAAAACTACTGATGTCTATTGATTCGCGTATCCATATAGGAGTTTGTCCTCCTCCAGAGTTGTTGTTATATCCCCAACCCAGATTGTTACCTGATATATTAGTGTTTGTGCCATTAGGAGTTTCTATAATTTCCCAATTTTGCCCATTATCGGTTGATATAAGTAAATAAGCATAATCATAATTGTTTTCTAGGTTCCACCAAGCCCAATAATTTAATGTTGCTGTAGATACTGAAGAAAGATCAAATTTTTTGGTTAAAATTGTATCACTTCCGTCTTGTCTATTTCCCCAAAACATATAATTTCCTGAATGTGGTTTCACATCTGCTACACCAATTGTTTTAGAACCAGTAAATTGTACAGTAGTTACTTGAGGACATATATTTTCAATGTAATCAGCACCATATTGATGTACATTTGACTTTAAGTATGTAGAATAGCAATCTATTTTGTATTTTGGTTTTATAGTAGGAATGTTTGGAAGGTTTTCATATCCATACAGGCCATTTAACCATTTGGTGTCTCCTATATAATTTGCAACGAGCCAATCTCCAAATAAATCTAAACTAGTAATAGTTTTACCAGTATTAATATTAAGGATTTGTTGTTGGGCTAGAATTTGATCTATTGAACTGAAACCATTGTCAGCATGCTCAATCAACTGTCTTGTGAGTTCTTGGCCAAAGCGATTGAGAAAATAATTCATAAAAAGGAACGAAGCTCCATAATGCTGTATCGATTCATTGCCAGAGTTTAGAGAACTCCATGTGTTCAGCTGTACATCAGGGTTTGACAAGAATACTTCAGCGATATTGATGGGTGTGTAACCACTCATCATTTCTGCTAACATTGATGCTCCTTCATTCATCCAGGTTTCTTCATTTGGATCATTTGCCCAATGTATCATATGTTGGAATTCGTGAGCTAATACACTGCGTATATATTGGCTGTCTAGATCAATAGTGTCAGCATTGATATAAAACATTTCTTTTTCGTTTGAGTATTTATGGGCTAATTGCGAATATTGATCATTTCGTGAGTAGTATCCACCTACTGAGTTACCAAGTCCATCTGCATACAGAATGTATATTTTTTTGTCACTATCAATTCCTGGTGACCATTCTTGACCAAATGACTTTCGGACTGTTGGTAATATGTTGTTTTCAAAATCACTCATTAATATATTAAGTGCCTTATTGTTACTCGTCAAATCAAAATATGTTGGTACGAAAAAATATGTTTCTTGACCTATATATAAAAGTTTAGCGATTATAGTTGAATTAAGATCTGTATCTAGGTTAGTGATATTGAAGGATATTTCATCATCAATTTGGTATTCATATTTTCTTGGTTCTATTGTGACAGGAATGGAATCTTTTCCAAGAATCCTGATAGCAATTTCTCGAAGATTATTAGATGGTACATACATGTTAGATATCTTATCAATATTTGTCTGTAATACAATGTTTGGGATGTCGATTGGTTTGGAGACATCATTTTCTTCATGAGTGCTGCTGGCAGTAGATTTATTGGAATTATTTTGTGAGTCTTGATGGCTGGTATCTATTGGTTGGTTAGATGTAACCTGTATATTGTGTGGTGATGTTGGTGTTTTTTCAGGAGACAAATTTGTTGTACTAATTTGTGAGTTACATGTTGTCAGTAATATTGTAATTGTGGCTACTAGAATTGATTTGTTCATATTTTGATTTAGGTTAATCATATTTGAAAGTTAATATTAGTTGGAATGTTTGTGTAATAGATGATCAGTGTATCATATGCAAAGTGTTTTGATATTGTTGATTTACAATGTTGCATTTTTAGTGCATATATTATTATTGTGTATATAATTTATAAAGTATTTAAATTGTTTTAATAGTAGGTTATTATCTTGTAGAAATATTATTATGTTTATAAAAGAGCTTTCTCTTACAAACTTTAGAATATATCAACATTTAGAAGCTAACATTCCAGAGGGCAATTTGATATTAGTTGGCCGTAATGCTCAAGGTAAAACAAGCTTATTAGAAGCGATATATTATTTGGCAGGGGCACAGTCACCACATAAAGGTAGTCATCGTCAGTTGATTCATTGGTTATCCTCAAAAGAGGATGAACAGCCATATCTAAGGGTTGGTGGTAAATTTGAAATTGGAAATGAGATTCGGAGAGTTGAGATTGTAGTTCAGTCTAACAGTAGTACTATGGATGGGCCAAATCGTATCCGCAAAGATGTTGTCATAGATGGGGTAAATAAAAACAATAGTTCTCTAAATGAATTAGTTAATGTTGTGATGTTTTTACCTCAGAATATGATTCTTGTTGAGGGATCTCCAAGTGATAGGAGAAACTATTTGGACCGCACTTTGTCTCAAATTGATTCTACTTATGCTAGATCAGTTCGTAATTATTATAAGGTGCTCTCTCAGCGTAATTCACTTTTGAAAACTTTACAAGGTAAGTATCAAGAAAATGCAAAAGAATTGGAATTTTGGGATAACAAATTGTGTGATATTGGATCTGTAGTTATGGGATCCAGGGCACGTGCATTGTTTGAGATAAGTAATTATGTAAACAAAATTCATACGGATTTCACTGATGGTTCTGAGTATTTGGAGTTGAAATATTTTCCTGGTTATGACAAGAGTACTGGAGGAGGTAATCAACTTTCCCTTGGTCTAGAAGCACCTTTTACCAGCTCTGTTCTCCAAGAAGACAGTGAAATTGCTAGTGGCATGCAAAATAATCTTATACAACTGAGATCGGAAGAAATACGTAGAGGAGTGACATTGATTGGGCCACATAGAGATGATTTTCGATTCATTATGAGTGGTTTTGACCTTGGTGTTTTTGGTTCACGAGGACAGGGTCGTACTGCTGTTTTATCTCTTAAGTTTGCTGAAATGGAGTGGATGTATCATCGTAGTGGTGATTGGCCAATTTTGTTATTAGATGAGGTGTTGGCAGAGTTAGATTTACAGAGAAGATCTGATCTGTTGAATCGTTTGTATGATGCTGATCAAGTAATAGTAACGACTACTGATAAAGGAATGATTCCTGATCAATTTACTAGGAGAGCACGAATTTGGCAAGTCATTGGTGGTACATTAAAAGCGAATAGTAGAGGTTAAGATTTAATGTATAGGTTTTTTTGTTGGAATTCCTGGACGGCGAGGATATTTTAATGGTGTTCTGCATGTTTTTTTTATAACAATTAAATATCTGCGTTTTCTCATGGAAGGTAAACTTACAGGGATTACTCTTTCGAGACGCCCTCCAAGTGTAGACAGTGCTTTGGTGCTATTTGTTATTTCATCGTATGCTGAGTATGTTTTTTGTGCTATACAAAATCCATTTATGTGCGTGAAAGGTAGTAAATATTCTATTAGTACTGGTAATTCAGCTACAGCCCTGGCTATGGCCCAATCATAATATTCTCTATGGTCAGATTGTTGCCCAATGATTTCAGCACGATTATTAATTATTCTTATATTTGTAAGCTGAAGTTTATTGATAATGTGTTTTAGGAACTTATACTTCTTTTTAGTAGATTCAATTAAGGTGATATTATAATGAGGATTTACAATTGCTAATGGTATGCCTGGAAATCCAGCACCTGAGCCTATGTCAACTATTTTGGTCGAATGTTTGGTAATATTTTTAGTTTGGATTGCTAGTAGGCATGATAACGAATCGAGAAAGTGTTGTATGATAATTTCCTGATTATCTATAATGCGAGTTATATTACTGTGTTTGTTCCAAAATAGGATTTCTTCTGTATATAATTGAAATGAATCTTCTTGTAATTTGGTTAGTTTGAAACCAAGCAAATTATTTACCATATTTGTTAATGTTGTCATATAAATTGTTTGAAAATTGTGTTATTGATTAGTTAGTTGAAATAAATTCATTCAATAATTTAGAAGATAGTGTAATAGGAGTTGATTGTGATATATTCATTATGCATATATTATAGTTAATTGTTAGTTTTTTTATAAACTAATTATTGTTTTCGTATTATATTTGTACAGTACTGACCAAAGTCAGTGCTATAAATAATCAATTATATATGTCGTGTTTGTAATGTGTGATTGGATTTGGTGTTTAGATCGTATTTGCTATGAAATTCTTTATAGGTCTTTGCGTAAATTGTAGATATTGTCGAAAAGTTAAAAGTGACAAGAATATATCTTATGTAATGTGCAATTTGTCAAAACTTAATTCAAAGTATGACAAATATCCAAGACTACCTGTTTATAAATGTCGTGGGTATGTTATAAAAAATACGTCAAATGATTAGAAGAAAATTGCATAAATGGGAAGAAAAAGAGGCTAAATTAGTGTTTGCTGATTTTGTTGACTATTCTAGAATAACAGTTTTTGAAGAAGCACTGTGGACAAATCTATTTGATGACATTAGTAGAAAGTGTAGGTTGGTCTCTCCTAGAAATGAAAATGAACATAATGCAATTGCGCTTGGATTTCATTGTTATTTTCCGGTTGCTTTACCCTCTATATATGTGGAAACTCAAAGTTGTAGAGTATATATGAGTTGGTTGATTCATGAGATTGCTCATGTGTGGCAATTTCAACGAATGGGATGGAAGTATTTGTATGACGTTTTGATATCACATTTGAGATATGGGGCAGATGTTTATGATTATGGTGGTTCTCATGGTCTTAGGAGAAATCGTCAAGTTGGTAAAAAACTAATGGATTATAATTTAGAACAACAAGCTACCATTCTGCAAGATGCTTATTTAAATCTGATATCATTAGATTATGATTGTATATGGAAAGAAGTTGTATCAGATTTGGAATAACAATGTAGTTATATAGTTGCTCTATTCTTAAGGTTGCGGTAAAGTGAAGACATGAATATATTAATTACGAATGATGATGGAATTAGATCTGCTGGTTTGCATAGTGTAGCTGAAGCTTTGCAATCAATAGGTGACGTATATGTATTGGCTCCTGATAGAAATTGGTCAGTTGCTAGTCATGCTAAAACACTTGATAACCCTTTGAAAGTTCGGGATTATTATTTGCCAAAAATTAACAATGCATTTACTAGTAATGGTAGCCCAGCGGATTGTGCTTTATTAGGAATTAGTGGAGTGCTCGGTGTATCAATTGATGTAGTTGTGGCAGGTATCAATACGAGCAACAATTTAGGTTATGATGTTCACTACTCTGGTACAATTGCTGCTGCAGCAGAGGCAACTATACAAGGTGTTCCTAGTGTAGCTATGTCTACTCTGTTTAACCAAGATATAGGATATGATCCTGCTGCTAAGGTAGCCTTAGTTGTTGTAGACCAAGTTATTGAAAGGGGTTTGCCTTCAGATACATTGTTGAATGTAAATGTGCCTACAGTTAAGTATGATCAGATTAAAGGTGTCAAGATCACTAGACAGGCTAATAGTCGTCATCATCAGGATGAATTGGTAGATTTTACAGATCCTTATGGCAATAAGTTTTATTGGATAGGAGGCAAACCACATAATGATCCTGACAATATTGATACAGATATTGGTGCTGTTGCTAATCTATATGTTTCAGTGACACCTATAAAGCTTAATCGCAGTTCTGATTATTTTACGACTGAATTGGTGAAATGGGATCTGAAATTGTAGTAAACAAACAGTTTTATAATTGGATGAGTTTGTGGGTAACTGTGGAAATAACATGAGAGTTAGGAGGTAAAAGAGATGAAAGATTCTTCAAATGCTAATTTGGTAAACATAGATAACAAACGTGTTTGGAGATCGTGGGCGCTATATGATTGGGCAAATTCAGCATTT
>DBHI01000067.1 GCA_002296125.1 Anaerolineales bacterium UBA832
TTAGCATCTTCTATATTTTTAAACGTAGATATACTGGATTTGATTAAACATATCCCAACATCATCTCAATCACTCACAGCCACGGCAAGCCCAATTACACTCGCTTGGATGTTGTCTACAGGCAGTAATATTCACTCATTACTAGGACAAGACATATATTTAGATTATATTTCATTAATCCCATATATAGGCGTACTACACTGGACATGGACTTTACTCATAATATATGGGTCCATAACAATCATCACTAAGCATAGTTCTTCAAACCCCAGATCATTTGAAATATTCATATTGTCATGGATGTACATCCCCATCATTATCCATTATATAAGCCCATTTGATGTGCACATACATTATTTCATCCTTACATTTCCATCTCAATACATACTAGCCTCTATTGCATTCGCAAACATTGTGGACTCCATAAACAAAGTACTAGCTAAACTTTCATGGACTATTATCCTAAGTAATTTCTGTGCTCAAATACTAGCAATATTAATTCTATATCAATTCATTTCGACAAATTATACAAACGGAGGTTATGGCACACCCCTATCATTGCACCTTAATGCATCAGAAAAACTTAGACAAATGTATAAACATAAAACTATTAAGGAAGTCATAATTGCTGACACAGGCGACAATCCCTATACAAATGAATTTGCTGCTATTTATCAATCATTAATACATGATATACCTCATCGATTTATCGATATCAGACATAACGTTTTACTACCAAATCATGCAATAGCAGTCATCTACAGCTCAAACAACATCAGTACTCAATCCAATATATACACTAAACATGCATCCATGCAACACACATACAAACTTAGACCTAAAGAGAATACTATTATAATCACTACACTTAATAACTCGACAAAAATCCCTATAGAATACATATCATTCCCAGGGCCAAATCAATTAGTTAATGGGGCAACAATATTAGGATATTCCATAATAGAAAAAACTAGTCAGCCAATAACATGGAGTGTAATCTGGAAACCAGGATTGCCTGACACTCAAACATACCACATGTTCACACACTTATTAGATGATAAACAAAACAAAATTGGACAATCAGATAAACCGTTGATTGATGCTAAACAGTGGGACCCCAACGACACTATAATAACCTTCTTTGATGAACAATTACCATTTTCTAAACCATATACAATTATGGTCGGTATGTATACTTACCCATCAATCAAGAATATTACCCTACTCAACAAGCAAGATGACCACAGAATATCTGCATATTGGATACATTAACAATTGATCTCAACAAAATCTGGCACCACATTAATAGCAAAAAAATAGCGAACAAAAACTTGTTCGCTAATATCTTATAATAAATAAAACAACTGTTTTAAACAAAAAGTATTAATATAATATTAAACTTCAATACCTAATGATCTTAAAGATTTTTTCAAATCAATCAAACTCTTTCTACCAAAACCAGAAATACTCAATAATTTATCTTCACCACCTTTATTTAAAACTTCCATCACATCACTTGCATTATGAATATCTGCATCAACCAATGCTTTTACAGCTCGCTTAGTAAGTCCAATTTCCTCTAAAGAAACCTCAGACATCACAACTTCATCCACACTTTCTTCAACTTCCATTGTATCAACATGTTGCTGTTGAGCTTCCAATTTCTTATAAAACCTCTCTACTTGTCCCTCTGTATCTACAATTCTCTGCTCACCAGTATAAAAGGGATGACACTTTGAACATAAGTCAGTACTTATAGACTCCTGAGTAGAACCTGTTACCCATGTATTACCACACGAACACGACACAGTTGCTTCATGAAAATATTCTGGATGAATATCTGATTTCATATAATTTAACCTAAACCTTCTGTAATTACCGATACCCGCTTCTGTCCACTATACAGAGTATTAAAAACTACAAATCCATCTCTAATAGCATACAATGTGTAATCTCTACCAACACGAACATTTTCCCCAGCTTTTATTTTTGTACCACATTGCCTAACAATAATATTACCAGATCTTACTCTTTCCCCACCAAATTTCTTAACCCCTAATCGCTTAGACTTACTGTCACGACCATTTCTACTAGATCCACCACCCTTCTTGTGTGCCATATTTTTACCTACCTAATCTCTACTTTATGCTAATTTCATCAATCTTGATCTTTGTTATCTCTTGTCTATGACCCTGCTTCCTACGGTATCGTTTCTTTGGTTTATACTTAAATACTAATGTTTTAGCACTGCGCTCATGAGATAAAATAGTACCGCTTACTTTCGATCCCTCTACTATAGGTCTTCCAATATATACATTATCATCATCAGAAATCAACATTGCAGGAAAATCAACTACATCACCTTCATTCTGAGGCATTCTATTAACTGTAATAATAGAACCTTCCTCAGCCCTTACTTGTTGTGAACCTACTTCCAATATTGCAAACTTCATATTATTTAAATATCCCTAACATAATAATACCCCAAAATCAGGGGGACGCGCAAAATTATACATGTGCTATTCATCATTGTCAACAAAAAATAAACCAGACCGAACGATATTTTTTGAGTTTATACCTAATTCATCTAACACTTCATCAGCTCTACCCGTTTTACCCGGTTTAGATGTCAATCGCATCACTAAAATCAAACTATCATTACATCCGTTTACTACTAAAGACTCAACTAACGGACGCAAATCATATTTTTTACCTCTTAATTTCCTTTGAATGTGATCACGAACCATAAATACACGAACACAATTTAGCAAATCAGACTTCTTAATACTACCATTTAAATACACAGAATACTCAACAGAAGACAATTGGGACTGCAGTGATTTTTCTTTTAGATCAACAATTTTGATGTCATTTATTTCAATTCCTCTTGGTAAAGAATCTAACAGGCATACTTTAATTTCATCAACGCTCATATACTCAGTTAACCACACATCTAAAATTTCACACTTACTAATCAGACCTAAAGGCAAAGCTGATGCAAATTGAATGCGAGGTTGAGGATTAAATCCTTGCGAATATGCTATTGGCATACCATTCCTCCTAAACACCCTTGCCCACATTCGATGCAAATCTAGATTACCAATCCATATAGCATTATCAAATTTAGAGAATGTAATTCTTATTCTATTCATAATAAATAATATAATAAATCATTATGGTAACATATGTTTATAAACGATTGCACTTAATAATACCTCTTTCGTTAATATTAACGTTCACTTCTTTCCAAATAAATCATCTAAGGCCTAATAACGGATTGAATGCTACCTATTTTGAAACCAATCAAATAGGTATATCCAAATTATCAAGGACAGAGAACATAGCTATATTGTCTCACAACGACCATGTAGGATTGTCAAACAATTACATAGAAATCACCTGGAATGGTTACATATGGTCCAGAGCAACAACGACCAAAACATTAATTCTCACTAATGATATTCAAACCAAACTTTGGATCAATCAAAATCCAATTAAACTAAAATCGATTGATACTACTATTCCGAAAACAGTACCAATATCTCTTCATAAAGGTCTAAATCAAATAGAATTACACATGTACACCAACAATTTCAAATCCAACAAATTTAATGTCGGATTGAAATGGAAAACATTATTTGGTAACTCATTTGTTCCAAACTTCTACTTATTTCCAGAAAAAATAAATACCTCTGAAGTGACTTATGCAGTTCTACTTGGTATTATCCAAATTGTCCTGATGTATCTTACATTAACACTAATATTATTATCAACAATTGTCATTGTTGTAAGAACTACAATAAAATACCACAAGTCTGAAATTATATATCTTACAACTATATTTTTACTATCAATAGCAATTAGATACTTGGTTTTACAAGACTTACGTAACAATACAGATTTTGATGTTTTACCTATTGGATCAGACCAATTAGTATATATCTCTGATGCTCGAGATTTTGCAAGAGGAACATGGCCTACAGATACTGATTTTTACCGTCAACCAGGTTATACATGGCTATTAGGAAATATTATCACTTTTATTAGTGAACGTCTTATAATTATTCAATTAATCCAAATCGTATCAGGAAGCATAACCACACTTGGTGTTTACTGGTTATCAAAATCAATTTTTAATAAATCTACAGCATATTGGTCAACCCTAATATGGACAATCTTCTCTCCATTAATATTTTATGAAATCCAATTACTTACTCACGCACTTGAAGCTCATTTGACAATATGGATATTGTGCTCATGGTGGAGTACACACAAATCAAATAAAATAACACTTAAATCTTATCAATGGATTTTATGCCCGCTTCTTATTGGAGCTGCATCAACTATCCGTCCAATATATTTGTTACTATTACCTATTTTCCTTTATACTACAATAAAATATCGAACACCACAGAACTCAAGCTTAGATTCATACAAAATTGTTATAATCCTTACATCAATTGCTCTTATACCTATAATACCAATTACGCACCACAACTATAAACACTCAGGAGTTTTACAGTTGTTTTCTGCAAATGGACCAATAACATTATATTTAGGAAACAATCGTGATGCTTCAGGAATAGGACAATACACTCCAGCTTTTCTAGCAACACATGAAAATGTCAATAGAGGAACCACAACATTCACCGAACAAACAGCCAAAGACATAATAAACAATCCCCTAAGATGGGCAGGATTAATGGTTAGAAAATCAGCATTGTTTTGGGGAAACAATGAAATACCCAATAATGTAGACTTTTATAATGATGGATTAGATGTCTCAAACATATTAAGAATAATGCCACTTAGATTTGGCTTCCTAAGCACATTTGGATTAACCGGAATACTACTTACATTAATTCGACCGCATTCAAATAAAAAGGGTATAGTCATCATAATATCAACAGTATTCCTACTCTTCATCACCACAATAACATTTCATGTAGTATCAAGATTTAGAGTACCAATTTATGGGCCACTATCAATATTTGCATCATTCGCAATTAGCACAAACCTAAGTCAACTAAAGCACAAACAATACGCTGAATTTTTTAAAACGATGCCATACTTAGCAGCATCCACTGCATTTATATTTACTATGCCATTTATTGCCAACAACAGTGTACCTAATCCAACAACAAAACATTTACCACCTAATATTACTACTTCTTCAACATCAATTGGAAACAATCTGATACTAGAAGGTCATGAATACAAAACCAGCATAAAACCAGGAGAGCCAACGTTTATTTCTCTATATTGGTCTATAAATGACACAATTACTGATGATTATTATGGTTCAATCCAAATATTTAATAAACAAGGTCAAAAAATCTCGCAAACTGACCAACTACTAGGAGGAGCATCATTTCCCTACTACACGACTAGCAAATGGCGCAAGAATTTAATAATTCAAGATGATTATTTAATTACTATTCCTAAAGACATTAAATCACCACTAGGAGTTGATGTATTATTAGTTGTTTATAACAAGAATACAAACACAAGATTAGGTGAAGCACAATTAACAGACTTCGGCATAACAAAAATGGATACACCAGATATATCTAACATAATGCCCTCCAATATTATTATAGGACCAATACAACTCCTTGGATATAAACATAACTATCAAAACAACATTTTAGAATTAGATCTATATTGGAAGACATTGCAAACCTCTCAAGTAGATGGAACAATCTTTATCCATTTCTTTGACAAAGACAATAATTTCATATCAGGTCACGACTCAAAACCACGTAATGGTACATACCCTACGCATTTGTGGCAACCAGATGAAATTATTGTTGACTCGTACAACATATCAACCAACCATCTTAATGATGAACATTATAAAATTCACATAGGTATGTATGATCCTAACACGCAAGTCCGTTTATCAATTACAAACACAAATCATAACAAAATCAAAAACAATTCATACAATTTGTTTAACCTAGAAGTTATACATTAATATGTGAAAAATTATATATAAGAGTACCTTATATATAATTTTATAAAAACGTGATTTTGGAAAAAACAAGGTTATGTATGTATCTATTATTCCACTTCTAATCCAACTTTTTCAGAAAATTTATCGACTTTTTCTACAGAATCATAGTATTTATCTAAATCATCCATCATAGGAGTACATACAGACTCGACAGTATCATCAAGCTCTTCTGGACCCTCATACTCAACCATAGAATCAAAACAATCTGACGATGATTGCAAATAATTTAAAGCAGAATCATACCAGTCAGACAAATCCTTCTCAAATTGTACAAAATCTCTATTAGTAAGTATATCGGCACCCATAGCTGCCAACAACTCATCAGTAATGCCTGACAAACATCTAGGTGGAGTAACCCTCACCAATTGAGTTTGAAGAGCCTGAGCCGCAAACTTTGCCTTAGCTAACCTATCTAATCTATCAGAATCAGTAATAGATTCATCCCACAAAGGAATAATCAAATCTTCATAAGCCTTGTGACTTTGTATAAAAGGATTATAAAAATCATTGTAAGCCATATCTAAACAATCCACAGCATAGTTCAAATCAAGTTCCACAATCTGTTCAGGACTCAAACCATTTCCTTTTCCACTAATATTATCACCATTATTATTCATATCTGAAACATGCACTACAGTTTCATTGCTAAAACTATTTCCAGAATCACCAAATATATTATTTCTAAATAGCATATAAGAAATCAGTAAGACTATCAATCCACCAATCAAATAGATACTATTCTTCATAAAATTTCCTC
>DBHI01000122.1:0-1038 GCA_002296125.1 Anaerolineales bacterium UBA832
ATCCGGAGATTCTGATGCAATTTTATCAATGCTGGAGTCAATCAAACAAACTGGGGTGCTGAGATAGGCGTCCCTTATAGTGGTTTTTGTGTCATCAGTTAAATGCTTTCTGCCTTTATTATTGGAGGAGAATTTATATATGGTTGTGTTACCACGGTGATCAATGGCTTTTGACTCTGATGAGAACAGCCCTTCGTTATTTCTAGATAGCTCCCTTCCGGCCCTAGTGAATGAGTTAAGGGGGGTTCCTAGCAATGAGACATAAATAGACTCAAGTAATGAAGTTTTACCGTCGCCGTTGTTCCCAAGAACAAGGTTAATGTTTGAAAACCCGTGTTCATCATCCTGCAGGCCTCTAAAGCTGCTATGTGTGTTGCTGATTAGCCTCAACTAGAGCCTCATGGGCATAACAACATATTTTGTGTTTGGGTCACTAGGGTCTGTAATAAGCGCGCTTGTGCTTTCATCGTTCACGCCCAATGTTAGAAGTTCGCCAGAGCATGCGTTAACAGCATCTATCAGATATGAAACGTTAAAGCCTATGGAAAGTTTCACATTTGTATCATCTATGTCTATGTCCTCAACTGCTTGTTCTTGTTCGGGGTTTTCTGACGAAATTATAATTTTGTTATTATCGATATCGATTCTTACGCCTCTAAATTTTTCGTTAGCCAGAATTGAGACGCGCTGTAGGGCAGGTTTAAGTATATTAGTATCTAACATGATCTTGGTTGTCGTTTCTGCTGGTATTACTCTGTTGTAATCTGGGAATGTTCCGTCAATAAGTTTTGTCGTTAATGTAACTTGTGAAAATGAAAAGCTTGCTTGGTTCTCAACAAGCGACACCTTGCATTCTTTTTCGTCTGAAAGCGATCTTGTAAGTTCTTGGATTGCTTTTCTGGGAACAATGCAGCTATGTTCTGTTATGCTTTTTTTATCAAGCGTTGTGGTTGTTTTAGCAAGTCTGTGTCCGTCTGTGCCAACAACACTGAGTGACTCCGGGTTAATTTCTAATAGAAGTCCATTAAGGTAGAACCT
>DBHI01000122.1:1380-2789 GCA_002296125.1 Anaerolineales bacterium UBA832
TGCAAACTGTGTTTTATTAAATATATCTGAAAGAGTTTGCTGTTTAATACTAAATGTTTGGTCGCCTTCTGTGTTATCAAACAATGGAAACTCGTTGCTTGGTAGTTGTTGAAGGGAAAACTTACTTTTAGCAGTTTTGAGTAGTATCGTGTCATCAGCTGAAGTCAATTCAAGTTCTGTGTTACCCAGGGATCTAAGTATGTCGAAAAGCTTCCTCCCCGGTAATGTTATTAAGAAATCTTCTGATATGTTTGCCTTAAATTTACTAGATATCTGAACTTCTAGGTCTGTAGCTGTAATAGTTATTTCGCCTGAGTTACCTGAAATGAGTACGTGGCCCAGGATTGGCATAGTTTGTTTTCTGTCTACAACACCAACCACTTTTGATAAGTGATTAACAAACTCTTCTGTGTTAATTATAATATTCATTTATTTATATATTTATTATTATTAGTAATGTTAGTATGTTATTAAAATCAAATTTATTATATATATCATATAGTTAGATAGTTAAATTATCAACAATAGCTGATATAATATCGGTCTATATTATTGATAAGCTGTGAATAAAATACAGAACACATTTATATCTACACTTTATTCACAGAGTTAACAACCTAACTACATTTTTAAAATCTTCGTTAACGGTTATATCATTATCTCTTAGCTCTGCTATTTTTTTACAAGCATGTATTACTGTTGTATGGTCTCTGCCACCAAAACTATCACCTATTTCTGGAAGGCTGTAAGTTGTTAGCTCTTTTGTAACTGCCATTGCTAGCTGTCTAGGTCGCGTGATAGAACGGCTTCTTTTTTTAGAATGAAGGTCAGAAACCCTTATATTGTAATATTCTGCCACAACTTTTTGTATCGATGATGTCGTCAAGGTTCTGCTCTGCAGTGAGAGCAGATCTTTTAGGCAGTCCCTGGCCATTTCAATACTGGGATCCACACCAGTAAACCTAGAGGTAGCAATTATTTTTCTCAATGCTCCTTCGAGCTCGCGGACGTTTGATCTTATGTTCTCGCAAATGAAGAATGCAACCTCTTCTGGCAAATTAAAAGATTCTAATTCTGCCTTAACAAGCAATATAGCAACAGATGTTTCCATTTCTGGCGGATCTATTGAAACCGTTAATCCCCAACCAAACCTGGATCGCAACCTCTCTTCTAACCCCCTGATTTCCTTGGGGAACTTATCACTTGTGATAATAATTTGACTACCGCTTTCTATAAGGACATTAAACGTATGGAAGAACTCTTCCTGCGACTTTTCCTTGCCAGCTAAAAACTGAATATCATCAATTAGAAGGACATCTAACGACCTATAGTCGTTTTTGAAACTGTTTAAATTATTGTGTTGGATTGCTGATACCATTTCGCCAACAAAGCGCTCCGAGTGGACATAT
>DBHI01000122.1:3140-3319 GCA_002296125.1 Anaerolineales bacterium UBA832
TTCTTATTTTTCTCTTGCGCAATTATTTCATTGCCAACGCTTTGCATGAGGTGGGTTTTTCCAAGACCAACCCCTCCATAAATGAAAAAAGGGTTGTAAGACTGTCCTGGGTTTTCTGCAATTTGCAAAGCCGCAGCACGCGCGATTTGATTGCTCTTGCCCCCAACAAAATTTTCAAA
>DBHI01000122.1:3654-4063 GCA_002296125.1 Anaerolineales bacterium UBA832
GTATAAAGCTTGTTAAGCGAAGAGCCTGTAATTTTCGACCTTTTTTGATTGCTGCTTATACCGTCATCAGCAACTGGTTGGTCGTCACCAACGAGTATTGAGACTGAGGTGGTTTGCCCTCCAGCCTCTTGGGCTATGGTTTTTATTTTATTAAGATAGTTCTTTTCTACCCAATCAACCACAAATTTATTTGGCGCAAAAAGCGTTATCGTATCCGAATGTTCGTCTCTGCTGTATATTAATGGCCTAATCCATGTATTAAACTGAGATTCTGAGAGGTCCGTCTTAAGTTCATTTAAGCACTGATCCCAGACGGTTTTTTCCATTATACTTTCTCTCAAAAAGCGGTTAATTAAAGCGGTGTTTTGTGTCAAACACAGAATACGAATACTATACCCATATTTTAAAC
>DBHI01000028.1 GCA_002296125.1 Anaerolineales bacterium UBA832
TATGGAGGCTAGTAGTGATTCAATATTATTTTTATCCAATGGTTGAAATTGTTTTTCTGGGGGAGGATCTATTGGTTTTCCATCAAGATAACGTAACATTCCTTCAAAAATAATTTGTAGTCCAAAACCACCAGCATCTACTTTTCCTGCTTGTTGTAGAATTGGTAATAGATTTGGTGTGTTTTGAACTGATTGTTTGGAGGCTGATATAATCGTTGCAAGCAATTCTTTGAAATCAATGTCTTTATTTGTGGCAGTGATAGATGCTTTGCTAATATCTTTAATTACGGTCAGGATTGTTCCTTCTACAGGATTAACCACGTTTTTATATGCAGTTTCTGATGCAGTAGTCAGTGCTACAGAAAATTGTTTTGCGTCAAACTCATCGAGGTTTTCTAATCCTTTAGATAATCCTCGCCAAATTTGTGACAAGATGATCCCAGAATTTCCTCTTCCACCTAATAATGCACCTTTTGCTGCACGTTTCATTACTAATGAAACGTCTTTAGATAGAGGATCAAGAGGATCAGGTATTGCATCATATGCAGCTTGCAAGGTCAGAACCATGTTGGTGCCTGTATCACCATCCGGTATTGGGAATACATTTAGTGCATTTATTTCATCCTTGTTGGCTTTTAACCAAGTTAATCCTGCATGTGTTAATTCACACATGAGTTTTCCATCTACTTTACTTGTAATTTTTGACATTTTATACTCTCAAATTTTTATGGTAAATATTTTGATTTCTTTAGTTTAGCCCAAATTGCGAACACTTTGTGGTAAAATCTGCGCTGGACATTACATAAGGATAACAAATTATGGCTAAATGTGCTCATTGTGGAAAAAGAACAAGATTTGGTAAAAATGTACCAAAGTCTATGCATGCAACTCTTAGAACATTCAAACCTAACTTGCAAAAGGTTACAGTATGGGAGAACGGTAAGGCTATTCATAAAACTCTTTGCGCTAAATGTATTAAAACTTTATCAAAAGTTTAGTGTATTTAATTGCAAATTGTACAATCATTGATTGTAACAATTTGTTTGACAGTCATTTTTCTATAAGCTGTTGCATTAATAACATTCATATAAATACTTTTAATAGAAATAAAGTATTTATATTGTTTTAATTATGTTGTGATGATACCTGACTGATCGATAACCTGCAAGAGCAATAAAGTTGTTCTCATTGTGCTTGCTGTGTACAATACAGCATAATTTACGAGTATATATAAAGATATGTCTACTATGATGGTTGCTCTCGATTTAGAGACTACTGGTCTTGATCCGAAAGTGGATCAGATAATTGAAATTGGAGCTGTTAGGTTTACCGAAGATGGTATTGACGATGAATTTCAAACGTTAATAAATCCAGGTAGGGCAATTTCTCATCATGTTACTCAATTAACATCAATTACTAATGCAATGGTTCATGATGCTCCTAAAATTACCGATAAATTAGAAGAATTAAAGAGTTTTGTTGGGAGTTGTCCAATTGTGGGGCATAACATCGGTTTCGACATAAGTTTTTTGACCAAATTTAATGTTTTACAAAATAATCTTAGAGTAGATACTATGCATTTGGCATCATTTGTGTTGCCTTCTGTTGCTAGGTATAGTTTAGGTTCGTTAGTTACTAGTTTAGAAGCAAAAACTTTGGCAAATCATCGAGCATTGGACGATGCTAAGTCAACTTATGCAATTTATTCAAAGATGGTGGAATTGCTTAAAGATATTCCAATTAGTGTTATTGATCAATTACTTAAATATAGTCAAAACATAGATTGGGGTGCTAAATTACCATTAGAGAGGTTTGTGCAGCAGAATTTAAGTGACAGACACTCATTGGAACAACTTTATAATTTTGATGGATTTTTTGCTGAGGGAGAATCTCTTAATCCAAAAGATGACGTAGAACCATTGAATGTCAATTACTTAGAGCAGTTGTTCTCGAAAAAAGGATCGTTATCGGAAACTTTACATAATTTTGAATATAGGATAGAGCAGGTGGAAATGGTTAAGAATATCTCTGAAGCTTTGTCTCATCCTCGTCATTTGTTAATAGAGGCTGGTACAGGTACTGGTAAGAGTTTAGCTTATCTTATTCCTGCAATACAATGGGCCTATCAGAATGGTCAGCGGGTTTTAGTATCTACAAATACCATTAATTTACAGGATCAATTGATCCAGAAGGATATACCAGTTATCAGACAAGTTTTGGACTGTTCGTTTCAAGCTGTTCAATTAAAGGGCCGAAGTAATTATATTTGTCCTAGACGTTTTGATGTTTTTAGAAAGAAAGGGCCTCGTAATATTACTGAAATGAATGTTTTAGCTAAACTGTTAAATTGGTTGACTGTTTCAGCTACTGGTGATCGATCCGAAATTACTCTATCAGGTTTGGGAGAAAATGCTGTATGGATGCAAGTATCTGCTGAAGATGATGGATGTACTCAAGGTAGATGTGCCACTGAAATATCAGGAGGATGCCCTATTTATAGGGCACGTAGAGCTGCTGAATCTGCACATTTGATTGTGGTTAATCACGCATTATTGTTAGCAGATGTTGCTTCAGAAAGTCGTATTCTTCCGGAATATAATTATTTGATTGTTGATGAAGCTCATCATTTTGAAGATGCAACTACTATGGGATTAAGTTTTGTGGCACGTCAGAAAGATTTTGAAAGATTATTAAAGAGTGTTGGTAGCGTCAATAATGGCATGCTTAAACATGCAAAAAAGTATATTGTGGATAAATTCCAAGATGACAGTACCATTAAAAAAGCAATTGATGAAATTGCATCTTCTATAGGCGCAGTTTTGATCCATTCCGAGAGTTTTTTTCAAGCTCTATCTATCTTTGTTATGAATCAAGATCAAAATAATTATGGCGAATATGATAAAAAGCTTCTAATAGTGAAAAAGTCAAGAGAAAGTCAAGAATGGTCAGATGTATTAGTGTCTTGGGACAATTTACATAATACTTTAATTGCTGCTATTGAGAGATTAAAATCTATACAAGACAAATTGCATGATCCTTTAGATCAAAAAGAAAATTTACAGTCAGAATTTGTTTCAATAGTGGGGAAATTAATTGATTTTGACACTAATGTAAGTAGTCTTGTTTATGATGATCATGGTGACAATATTTGTTGGATACAAATGTCACGAGATAAACAGTCGTTGGATTTAAGGAGTGCACCATTGAATGTTGGCCCCTTAGTTCAGCAATACTTGTGGTATGAAAAACAGTCGGTTGTTATGACTTCAGCAACCTTAACTACTAATAAGGGTAATTTTGATTATATTAAAGAGAGATTATATGCCGAAGATGCAGATGAAATTGTTATAGGATCTCCCTTTGATTATAAGCAATCTACTCTTTTATGTATTCCTACTGATATACCAGAGCCTCCTAACCGGGCTTCTTATCAGAAGTTTTTGGAAAAAGGAATTATTGATTTGTGTAGTGCTATAAATGGTAGAACTCTTGTTTTGTTTACCTCTCACTCTCAGCTTAGACTAACAGCTCATGCTATTCGCTCAGATCTCGAAAGCATTGGTATTACTGTGTACGATCAATCAGGTAGCGCTTCTAGACATCAACTGTTGTCATCGTTTCGTACTGCTGACAAGGCAGTTCTATTGGGAACACAGAGTTTTTGGGAAGGGATTGATGTACTAGGACCTGATCTTTCAGCTGTAATAATTGCTAGATTGCCGTTTGATGTGCCTTCAGATCCTATTATTCAGGCTAGAAGCTTGGCGGTCGAGCAACAAGGTTGGATAAACTCATTTGTGGATTATTTAGTACCTAAAGCGATTATTAGATTTAGACAAGGTTTTGGACGTTTGATTAGAAGCCAAAAAGATAGAGGTTTAGTTATTGTATTTGATCGTAGAATAGATACTAAATCTTATGGAAAGTTCTTTTTAGATTCTCTTCCGGATTGTACTTATTGGCGAGGTAATTTATCTGATCTACCACGACATGCAGTTTCTTGGATCAATACAAAAACATGATAAATGATATTAGAGTGGACATTGTGAAGATTGGAAAAATTGTCTGGCTGAAATTCTTTGTGCCTCCAATTTGCGTGTTTGCTTTATATTGGCCTGTTCTTGAGATGCCTTTCTTTTGGGATGATGTTGCTAATTTTATTTTTATGGAAAATCGATCTATTTTATCATTTTGGCAGACTGCTGCTGGTTTTCCATATTATAGACCTTTGGGTTTTACAGTTTTTAGAATATGGCAGTGGTTGTTTGGTGTTCACAACACATATAGCATGCATTTATTGAATATTGTTATGATGATTGTGAATGGATGGTTAGTGATGGGTGTTAGTAGCAGATTATATTTGTTATTAAATATTGGATCTGTAGTGTCAAATCGGGAAAATAGACACTCATTTTACTATCAAGTATTTGCTATGGTTAGTGGAATTATTTTTTGTTTTTTCCCTTTTGCTTCTTTAGTGATACCACTAGTTGCATCTATGTTTCATTTGCTGGTTACCATGATGGCATTAGCATCTCTGTTTTCTGTTCTCAATTTTTTTATCAACAATAACATAAAGTGGTTGTTTATTGCCGTAGTTTTGAGTATTTTAGCTCCATTTGCACATGAATCAGGAGTAGTAGTTGGTTTTGTATTATTTTTTGTATGTGTATCTGTTCTTTGTGTTCTTAAACAAAAAAGGGATGTTGATTTGATTAGTAAGAAATATCTGTGGATCAGCATGTTTGTAAACATTGTGGCCAGCACCTGTTTTCCGGTATTGTGGTCTTATATAGACAAGATGAGGACAGACAATGGTATACCTATGTTTCGGAGTATTATCGAAATTGGTCATAATATTATATTTTTCTTGAATGCTCTAACTTTTCCGGTTCAGCCATTGGCTCTGATAATATCAAAACAGATTCATTGGTCTGAAGCAAATGTTGCATTATGTGTTGGTTTTATTAGTATTATTATGCTTGCTTTTTTATATAAGAAAACTAATCAGTTAATCCTGTTTTTCGTACTTTTAGTTATATATGGTTTGTTGTCAATGCCATCAATTGTGACATTGCCTCAACTATATGTTGTAGTCAGTCCACGGTTAACATTGTTGCCATCTATTTGTGCATGTATGGTTTGGTCAGGTGCTCTTGTTATTTTAATAGCTAACTATAAGTATAGAGTTATAGTATTGATTGGTGTTGTCTTTTTGTTATGTTCTATACCTATCAAATATATACATTCGAGAGTTGATCTGCATGAGAGGGCGTTGAATTCTGTTAAGGAGATGGTGAATATGACAGATAATTTTGTAGATGATAGCCATTTGATTGTTAATCCGACTACTTGGTTGGCTTTAGCACAACATACTTATCCGATTGTTCATGATGGTGTTGTTGTGATACCTGAATATCATGATCCTGCTCAATTAGTCTATATCCATAATGGCAACCATATTGATGTTAGAGGAGTTAATTTTCCATTAGTAGCTACAGAGCCTGTATATCATTATTATGACGTATGGGGTGAAATTATGTATTGGGAAGCAATGGCTGATACTATTCGTGTTTATGATCACGTTTGGTTGACTGAATATGGAGATAGTAATTTGGAAATCAAAGAGGTAGGTCAAGTTATTTCAGAGGATGATATTATGATTGAACAGGTTCCTTTGGCGTCATTTGATGATGGACGTATCATGTTATTTTCTGTAGATGCAATTATGAAAAATAAAAATGTGCTAGCAATTGAGTTAGTTTGGAGAATGAATGAGTTTAGTGATGAGGATGTATTTGTTCATATATTTGATTGTAGAGGTGGTTTGCTTGGAATGGCAGATGGCCCACCATTAGGACGTATGTTTCCGTTTTGGCAATGGAAATTGGGAGAGCAGGTGCGAGATGTACGTTCAGTAGAGATTGCAGATGGTGATGATCCGTGCGTGTCAGTTGAAGTTGGTCTTTTCGATGCTGCTTCAGGAAACAGAGTAGTTGTAAGTAATTTGGAGGGTGCTGTCTTTGTTGACAATATTGTTAAGAAAAAATTTGATTTTCTCAATTTTTATGATTGACTTAGTAGTGTTTAGGTGGTTATAATTTTCAAAATTAAATGATTAATGAACAAACAAATGTTTGTATGGGATATATTTAACTATGATAGATGTTAATCAGTTACGTAAAGGAGTGGTTTTTATTACAGGTGATGATTTATGGAGGGTCCTAGAATATTCACATCATAAGCCAGGTAGAGGTAGTGCTACAATACGAACTAAGGTCCGTAATCTTAGGACTGGGGCAACAGTTGAACGCAAATTTAATTCAGGTGAAAAGATTCAAGATGTTCGTTTAGATACAAGGCAGGGTCAATTTTTGTATAGTGATGGTGATTTGTATCATTTTATGGATGTTGAAAGTTATGATCAATTAGTAATAAATGTTTCATCTCTTGAAAATGCATTACCATATTTAATGGAAGGTATGCAGGTTGGTGTAACTGAATATGATGGTGAAGCCCTTGAGGTGGAGGTTCCATTAACTGTTGAAATACCAGTAACTAAGGCAGAAACTGGGGTGAAAGGTGATACAGCTACAGGAGCTACTAAGATAGTGACTCTTACAACTGGACTTGAAGTACAGGTACCTTTGTTTATTGAATTAGGTGATATTGTTAGGATAGATACTCGTACTGGCAAATATCTAACAAGAGTATAGCTTCAAAGGACAATTGTTTTATGAGAACACCTTATGGATCCCAATGTAGTTATTATTATGAAGATTTACATCGTGGTCGCAATAATAGAGAATGTAGATTGCTGATTGGGAAATCTGATAAGTGGAATGTTAAGTTGTGTAAGAGTTGCACTATACCTCGTATTCAACAGTGTATAGAGTATGATAATTTGAATTATTCTGCTGGTATATCATCTGAAATGTTTGGGTTATTACGTAAAGTTCAAGTTACTGCGTGGTGTGAAGAGTCTAAATCAGAAGTTGTTGTTCCTGAATTGGGTTGTGGCCAATGTCATTCTTCAACAATATTTGATAAATTCTTAGCAGAATAAATTGTATGATTGAATTAGATTAGCCCAAGACTGACATGCTGCTTTTTTTATTTATATTGCGTAGTCTTGAGTAGAAACCTAAATTTAATTCTAGGTTAGTAAATTTTCCTTTGATTGTAAGTGGGTTTTCATCATGGTTATATCCATGTTCGCACTTGTCAACTAGGTTAGCCATAAGATAGCCAACTGCGCCTGCATTTTTGAATTGGTTACCACTTGTACCTATTGCCATATAAAAACCATCTAATTCAGAACGATCATAAATAGGAATCCAATCTTCTGTTACGTCATAGAGGTCTACTACTCCAATTTTTTCATTGGGAATTTGAAGTTCTGGTATTCTTTTTGCTAGTCTATAAACTTGTGTTTTCCATAGACTTTCTGTAATATTTCGGTTAAAGGAATTTGGATCTTCAATCCATTCTTTATCGTCTGGAGATTTTCCTCCTCCAACAAGAATCATATTTCCAGATTCTGGCCTAAAGTATATTCCATTATCATTATCAGAAGTTGAACTACCTAATTTTTGAATATCTATTCCTGGTGGAGCTGGTACACAATGAACCTCTTCTCTTAATGGTTTGGTACTTACTCTCATGTCTGATTTGACTCCAGCCATATCATTGATAATGAATGAGTATGGTCCAGATGCATTAATTACAATGTCAGCTAGAATGTTTTGCGTATTGTCAAGTGTGATTCCTAATACTTGTTTCTGATCTTTGATAATATCAGTGACTGATTGACCAAGTATGAATTTAGCTCCTATTTTTTCTGAGGCTTCTTGTAAATTTTCCGCCGCTAATTGCGGATCTGTTACATAACCTTCATTAGGTGCATACATTGCACCAGGTAGTATTTGTGTTGATTCTTCCCAAAAATTGTCTTCAGATGGTAATGAAGGTGGCCAATATGATGAAGGACTCATAAATGGAAACTTGGAAATTAATTCTTTTGAGTCAAATAGTTGATATTCAATCCCTAATTGGTCATAAATTGGTAACACCTTTTTCCAGTGATTATCGGGTGCCATAATCTGAGTCATACCACATTCAACATATTGGGCAAGATTGGAAGTATTGTTTGTTTGTACATATTTTTGCCAATTTTTCCAATAAAATGTACCTTCATATGCTAATGACACTCCTTCTACTGTTGAATAACAAGTACGTATAATCGCAGTAGAATTTGAAGTAGAACCCCATCCAACCTTCTGGTGTTTGTCTATACATGTGACTGTATAGCCTTTTTTTTGTAGTTCAAATGTTATTGCGCATCCAATTATTCCTGCACCTATTATTAGAACTTTTTTGTTGGTATTCATATATATAATTGGTTAGTTGAATTTTGTTGTAGTTGAACAGATATTAATGGATTGTAGCATAAATAGTTGTATATTATATAAATGGTTTTACTCCAATGATTTTGTTCTGCACCATGCTATAATGTCATTCATATAATCTTGGAGAGGTCGCATAGTCTGGCCTAGTGCGCTCGCTTGGAAAGCGAGTATGGCGTAAGCCATCGTGGGTTCGAATCCCACCCTCTCCGCCTTGAAATTAAAATCACCCTATTCATGTCATATTGTAAGATTACTAACATTTATAAATATTTATTTGTTTGTTGTATAGCAGCAAATATAACTATCGGATGTACTTTGGTAGATGATAGGGAAGTATCTAATGATTTGGTATTGACTCCAACTAAATCAATTTTTCAAGTAATGGTCATAGACAATGGAGAAAATCATCATTTGTCTACTGATGTCTTAACAGTGGGACAAGCATTGATGCAGGCAGGTTTTACGATTTACGTTGCAGATAATGTGGATCCTCCAATGGATACATTGATTTCATCAGGACTTACTATCAATATTAAACGTGCGCGATCAATTAATATTTATGTTGATAACAAACTTATTGAAGCACGAACTCATCATGATATTGTTTATGATGTATTGATTGAAAATGGTATCACATTATTAGGTAGAGATTTCACTGAACCATCTATTTCGTCAAAAGTTGATGCACAGATTAGAGTATTTCGTGTTGTTGATGATTTTCAAATAGAATATCAACCAATTAGCTTTGATCAGCAATGGCAATCTCTATCTAATTTAGAAATTGATCGTACAAATGTTATTCAAAATGGTCGAGCTGGTGTTTTGGCACGTAGGTTTAGAAAACGTACTATTAATGGAAATTTATCGGAAGAAACATTGATCGATGAATGGGTTCATGTTGATTCAATACCCAGAATAATGGGTTATGGTACTAAAATTCCAACTAAAAGTGTTCAGACTGCAGATGGTACAGTGGAATATTGGCGTTCTATTACTATGTTGGCTACTTCATATTCTCCTAGTAGAGCTGGAACACCAATTACTGCTCCTTGGTATGGACTTACAAGGACTGGAAAACCTCTTACAAAAGGTATGGTTGCTGTTGATCCAAGATATATTCCACTAGGTACCAATTTGTATGTTACTGGATACGGATATGCTACTGCAGAAGATACGGGTAGTGGAATAAAAGGTTTAATGATTGATTTAGGATATGAAGATCATAATTATATATCTTGGCGATCGTATTTAACAGTATATTTGCTTACTCCAATTCCTCCAATTGATCAAATTGTCTGGATATTACCATGAGTAAGATACACATCAATTTATTGAAACATTTTAATGTTTATCCTAAAAAAAGTTTGGGGCAAAACTTTTTGTTTGAACCTGTATGGGTTCAAAATATTGTTGATGCAGCTCAATTAAAAACATCAGATGTGGTTTTGGAGATCGGATCTGGTACAGGAGTGTTAACTACTGAATTAGCAAAAAAGGTGAATAAGGTATTTTCAATTGAGATAGATGATAGATTAATACCAATTTTGAAAAATGTCGTAAGTGAATACAAAAATGTTCGATTGATACATGGAGACGTATTAGAGTATTCTATCAGTTCTTTATTAGATGAACTTTCATATGATAGATTTGTGGTGGTAGCTAATATTCCTTACTATATTACGGGTAAAATATTACGCCATATTTTTCATGGTAGTTTAAGACCTAGTCATATGATATTGTTGGTTCAGAAGGAAGTTGCTCAACGCATGGCAGCTTTACCAGGGCAAATGAGTGTTTTGTCAGTTAGTGCTCAATTTTTTTCGCAGGTTGATATATTGAAATATGTTCCTGCTGGAGCGTTTTATCCTAAGCCAGATGTTGATTCAGCTTTAATTGAGTTAGATGTTTTTGATGAAAATGATTTGATACATAATGATCCAGTTTTATATTTTCGTATAGTGAAAGCTGGATTTGGACAGAAAAGGAAACAATTGCAAAATTCACTTACGAATGGTTTAGGAATTAACAAGGCACAAGTTGTGGAAGTTATATTGAATGTTGGTTTAGATCCTAAATGCAGGCCACAAACTTTGACTATTCAGGATTGGTCTAATCTTACTAATGCACTTGTAGATTTATTGTAACAAGTATATATCTACCTTGTATACTATATAAGTAAAAACTCCTACTGAATTGTAGAAGTTTTTACTGCTTTGGTGGAGATGCCGAGAATCGAACTCGGGTCCGAAAGGATTGATTGCTAAACATCTACGAGCGTAGTTGGTCTATTTGATTTTCATCGGAAAATCCCCGATCAACAGGGTAAGTAACCGATAAAGTCGCTTGTTCTTTCGCACATTTAGCGGCATCGTGTGCGGCACATCAGCATAAGTGACGCCCAAGCTTCTTTCGGCTGATGTCGATTGAAGAGGACGGATTTTCATTAAGGAAAATCTACTCTTAGGTTAACTGTGTTTATGCAGCTAGCGGAAGAGCGTTATAGGCTTTATTTTTGCCTGTTATATTGTTGCGCTGATTTATCGAGTTCGGCGCCTCTCGGCTCGCAGTTCAACAACAGCCTCCTCCGTCGAAGCCTGTCATCCCCATGTCGATAATTATATCATGTGAGAAATTTAAGGATTATAAACAATTTGTGATAAATAGTTTCTAAGTTTGTGACAATGGATGTTATCTTCGTCGTCCTAATTGTCGTTGTATAGATCTTTTAGTTTCTCTTTCTGCTATGGCTGCCCGTTTGTCATACTTGCGTTTTCCCTTAGCTATAGCAATTTCAACTTTGGCACGCCCATTTTTTAAATACATTTTAGTAGGAATAATTGTCATATTGGCTTCTCTAGTTTTGGATATAAGTTTGTTGATTTCACGTTTATGTAATAATAGTTTTCTTGGCCTTATAGGATTATGGTTTTCAGAATGTGCCATAATATATGGTGATATATGAGTATTTTGTAGCCATAATTCATTCTTTATAATATTAACAAATGCATCTCGGAGTTGTACATTTCCTGATCGTGCTGATTTTATTTCAGTTCCTAACAGAGATATACCTGCTTCAAATGTTTCCATTAATTGATAGTTGAACTTAGCCTTTCGATTAACTGCTATTATTTTGGTGTTATGTGTTTTGATCATTAGAATGTGAGAAATTGCTTGCAAAAAATTTGTTAAGTAAGTGAATGCTATAGTAATTTATTTGCTCATTTGAAAATTTTACCTATATTTATTTTATTGCGTTTTCTAATTGCATTTCTATTCTTATTAATAACAAGTTTTTCGTAATGATTATATAGTTGTGAAGATGTATGATTTATGTCATATTGTTTGGAAGTTTCAATGGCGCCTTTTGACAATCTGTTTCTAAAATCTTTATCAAGCATTAGTCTTACAAGTTTAGCAGTAAAATCTTCTATATTGTTTTTACATAACATTCCATTTGTTCCATCTTCGATTATATCACCAACGCCAGGTGAATCTATGCCAATGGCAGGTAATCCTACTGCCATACCCTCAATAATTGATAATGGATGAACTTCTGATACTGAGGGAGTGATAAATGCGTCTGCCATGTTGAGGTATCCTGACACAGCATTATAAGCTGCTTTTCCAGTAAATCGTACAAGATTAGTTATGTTTACTCTGTCACACCAATCTCGCAAATTATCAAATTCACTTCCTTCTCCCACTATTATAAGCTTTAGGTTTTCTATTGCTGATTGAGCTCCAGCAAAAGCTCTGAGCATCATAGTAAGACTTTTCTCTGGACTTAGTCTGCCAACATAAATGAGTACTAGATCATTTGGATTAAGTCCAATCTCTTCTCTATTAAACAACTCTTTAGATGGACTAAATTTGTTAATATCTACGCCATTAGGAACAATTTTTATGTTTGCATCTACACCATAAGATCTTAACAGAGTTTTGAGACTAGGTGATGGTGCAATTACTAGATCGCATTGCTTGCAAAAACTCGGAAGAAAAGCTTGTAAAAATGCTTCAGGAATTGCTTCTGGCAAATGAGGGAGATATGCTTGAGCGTACAAGTCGTAGCGCGTGTGATTGGTAAATACAATTGGTATATTGTTGTTTTGACAATATCTTAGTGCTAGTCTTCCACTAGCAAATGGATGATGGACATGAGCTATATTAACTGTTGAAAGCAGTTCTTGAGCAGTCTTGTTATATCGAAAAGAAAGATTGTATCCGGTATCAGACAGAGGTACAGCTGGTGATCTTATGATGTTATCTTCTTCGTCAACATAATCTTGTCCACCAAAAGTAAATACCATCACTTCGTTTCCAACTGATTCCAAAGCTATTTTGTTAAGTGAAACATGATTAGTGACTCCACTGATATATGGTTTATAAGTATCTGTTAGCATTCCAATACGCATTTTATTTACTTTCCTGGTCTTGGGTCTAGAATGACTTCGATTGGAATTATTGTATTATCTCTTAGAACCTTTAATACTATAGTGTCTTTTGGTTGAGTATATTTGACGAGATAGCTTATAACATCGTCAGAAGTTTGTACTTCAGTTTCGTTAATGCTAACTACTATGTCTCCACCTATGGTTATAGTTCCACCTGACACTTCTATGTTTTTTTGACTATCTCTTAGACCAGAATTGGCAGCTGGACTGTCATCAAAGACATTGATTATCAGTGCTCCTCTTTGTTTTAGATCTAAATTCATAGCATCTATGATATCGAGTGATATATTACTCAAAGTAACACCTAGCCAAGGGTAAATATATGTTCCATTTGCAATTATATTTGGCACAACCATTTTCACTATATTCACTGGTACTGCAAAACCTACTCCAGAAGATGATCTTGATTGCGACAAAATCATTGTGTTGACTCCCAAAACCTCACCGTTTGAGTTTAGTAGAGGACCTCCAGAATTTCCTGGATTAATCGCTGCGTCTGTTTGTATCATTTCAGGAATAGAAAAGGCACTGTTACCTGATCTCATGGTGCGTCCTACGGCACTGACCACTCCAGCAGTGAGTGACCAAGTTTGTCCAAATGGATTTCCAATGGTTATAGCTCTTTGTCCAATAAATGTGTTGTCTGAATTACCTAATTGTACTGGATACAGTATGGAGGGGTCAGAAAGTACTTTAATAACTGCAAGATCACTATCTGGATCACCACCTATGTATTTTGCTTTGACAGTTAATCCATCTATAAAACTTACTTCTAAAACTTCGGCATTTTCCACTACATGGTAGTTAGTTACTATGTGACCTTCTTTGTCATAAACAAAACCAGATCCTTCTCCTCTTTCAAAATACTGTTCCGGTTCGTCTGGAATACCAAAATTAAAACCAAAACTATCTGGAATATTTTGGTTGGAGGGTACATCCATTTCTTTGGTAATATTAATATGTACTACTGATGGAGCTACACTACTAAATATGTTATTTAGCAATCTTTCTTCACTATCAGTATTTTCGAGATCTATAATTGTATTTTTTGGTGTTAACTTTGTAGGTGAGGAAGAAGTGTCTGTTTTATTTAGTTCATTATTATTTTTTCTCAAATCTTCAATTTGATTAATCTTGTTGTTTGTGCATCCGAAGATCAAAGATGCAAATAAGATAATTAATATTATGAATTTGACAGAAAGATTGTTAATCTTGAACATTTTTTCTCCTGTTATCAATATAAATACTGCTATTATGATAAGGGACTAACATTAATATAATACAAGATTTTTGGATAGTTTGTTTTAAATTATATGTATCTTTTGGAAGTATTTTAAATACCACGAACTAATTACTTTAGTAATTAGTTCGTGGTGTATTGAAATGAATTAAATTAGTGTACTTTTTCAACAGGACTCTTACAAACTAATACTAGTGTAGTAGAAATTGATTAGTTGTAAGCTTTCTTTTAGTTGATTTATCGCATATTAGTGTCGATATAAGAAACTGCTTCACCTACAGTAGTGATCTTTTGAGCTTCTTCATCAGACACTTCTCCTCCAAACTTGTCTTCGAAGGCCATAATTAACTCAACAAGATCTAATGAATCTGCACCTAAATCTTCCCTAAAACGTGAATCAAGACTTATACTATCTGAATCTACATCTAGTAATTCAACTATTATCCCTTTTACATCTTCAAGTGTATCTGACATGTTTTTACCTCATTTAAACTCTTATACTTTTGTTATCGCGGGAATTTTAATACTTCACATGCGATTGTCAAGGCCACTTACGATTATTTTCTAAGATTGACATACAATACCCTGACTGATAATATGTGTCATACTACGATATTTGGAACACCAAAATATGAAAGAAGTTACGACTGCTGACAGAAAGGATGATCATATTCGGATAAACTTAGAAGAAAATGTCCAGTTTAATTCAATTAGTAATGGATTAGATAAATTGTACTTTGTACATAATTCAGTACCTGAGACTAATATGTCTCAGATTGATACTAGTATAGATATATTTGGCAAGGAATTAAGGATGCCATTACTTATATCATGTATGACTGGTGGGACTGACAAATCTGGTAATATAAATCGAATTTTAGCTGAGGTAGCACAGCAAATGGGTATTGGATTAGGTCTTGGTTCAATGCGTGTCGTTCTTGAAGACCATGAAAAGATTGATAGTTTTTGTTTGAGAGAACTTGCTCCGGATATTCTATTGTTAGCCAATATAGGTGCTGTTCAATTAAATTATGGTGTAACAGTAGATGATTGTCGTCAACTAGTTGATTTGTCTGAATCTGATGCACTTGTCCTGCATTTTAATCCTCTGCAAGAGGCTGTTCAAGACGAAGGACAAACCAATTTTAGTGGTCTATTAAATAAAATAGAGCATTTATGTAATGAGTTTAGTCGTGATTCAATACCTGTAATAGCTAAAGAAGTTGGTTGGGGATTTTCGGAACAAGTTTGCAAGAAATTGTCAGAGGTGGGTATATCAGCTATTGACGTAGCTGGTGCAGGGGGCACTTCGTGGAGTCAGGTTGAGATGTACAGATCTGATGATGAATCCAACAAAAAGGTTGCTTCAGTATTTGAAAATTGGGGTATATCTACTGTTGAAGCTATCTTAAATGCAGGCAAAGGTGCTCCAGATATTCCATGTATTGCTTCGGGTGGTTTAAGGAATGGATTAGAGATGGCAAAATGTTTGTCTCTAGGTGCATCACTTGCGGGAATGGCTCACCCTTTCTTAGTTGCAGCTATGAATTCACCAGAACGTCTAATGAGTACAATATATGAGATAGAACAACAATTGCGAGTTGCTATGTTTTGTACTGGATCTTCTGATATTGAAAACTTGAAAAAACAAATATTAATTGACAAAAAATGAGTTTTGACAAAAGTTTTAGTTCATTAGAAGTATATATTTCTTTTGTTAGGGATGCTATTGCTAGTGAAGTATTGACATCCGTTAATGATACTGATTTGATTAGACGGATGATTGCATATCATATGGGATTGGATGCAAGTAATTCTAATGATCATATAACTGGTAAACACATACGCCCCTTGTTAACACTTTTATGTGCTGATGGTTCAGGTGGATCATGGAGATTAGCAAAATCATTGTCTGTTGCCGTTGAATTAGTGCACAATTTTTCATTAATTCATGATGATATACAGGATGAGAGTATTCTTCGTAGAGGTAGAGATACAGTTTGGCACAAGTGGGGTGCTGCTCAAGCAATAAATGCTGGTGATGCTCTATTTGCTTTATCTCATTTGATTGTTGAGAAAGATGAAAACTTAAGTGTGGAATGTAGATTAGAAGCTTTACATATCATTGATGATGCTTGTTTGTCGCTGATATCTGGGCAAACTCTTGATTTAGAGTTCGAAGATCTGGATTCAATCAGCATAGAACAGTATTTGAACATGATAGGTGGTAAAACTGGCGCATTGATTGGTGCTGCTACCGAATTAGGAGCATTGTTTTCAGGAGTTTCAAAAGAACACCAGAGAAATTATCGCGAGTTTGGATATCAACTTGGAATTGCTTATCAAGTGAGAGATGATATGTTGGGAATATGGGGTGAAGTTGAAAAAACTGGCAAAATGGTGGGTGATGATTTTCATTCTCGCAAAAAAACTCTTCCAATTGTTATGGGTTTGGAGCGTTCTGATAAGTTGCGTAGAATGTATAATCAAGCAAATTCAGATCATCTTGTGTTTGAGGATGTTGTTCAAATCTTAGAAGAAACAGATGTAGTGGAAGACATAAAACATTTTGAATTTAATGAAGTGGAAAAGACTTTGTCTAAATTGTCTAATGCATGCCCACGTGGTTATGCTGGTCAAGCATTAGATGATTTGGTGAGAAATTTGTTGGGTCGTTCTTACTAGAAAAGTTGTGATTATTCTAGTTACAATTTGTTGTTGATAGCATTGATTTTTTGATATTTAGAATTTTTTCTGAAATGTTTGGATAATAAAAATCCGGCAATAAAACCACCTAAATGTGCCCAGTATGCTATACCACTATTAACAACCGATGATGTGGTACTTAGACCATCTGAGAGTTGTGACAAGAACCAAATACCTAGATATATAAGAGCAGGAATCTTTACTAGCCAAGGTATGATGACTATTGGAACAAGTGTTAGGATACGTGCTTTTGGAAAGAAAAGCATATATGCTCCGAGTACACCTGATATAGCTCCACTAGCTCCAATCATAGGTATATGAGAGTAAGGTTGAACAACTATATGTAAAACGCCTCCTATGATGCCGCATGTTAAATAGAAGACGAGATATTGTACGTGACCCAGTTTATCTTCTACATTATCACCAAAAATATATAAAACCCATAGATTACGTATAATGTGGACCCATCCACTATGTAAAAATTGACTACTTAATAGTGATATTGGTGCAAGTGGATGCATCGTAAGGAATTTAACAGGCACTATTCCAAAAGACGTAAAAATTTGTTCTACTGATTGTGTAGGTAGGTTGATTTGGAAATAGAATACTAACATATTTAACACAATAATTATCCAATTTACAATTGGAAAGGTTTGTGTTTTATTTGTGTCTCGTATAGGAAACATGATACTTTAATCATACCAAACTTGATGATTTAGCATATGGTATATTTATATATTTGTTAGAGGATTTGGAGGTAGGAATATTGAGTACAAACAATGTTTTATTAACCGGAATTTTTCCAACGATTCCTACACCCTTTAATGTTGATGGAAGTATTAATATCAGTAAGTTTCAAAAAAATCTATTAAGAAATAGAGATTATTGTTCAGGGTATGTTGTACATGGATCTAATGGAGAAGCAGTGTTTCTAACTCCTTCAGAGAGGATATTGTTGGTACAAAAGTCAAGAGAATTAGTGTCCCGGGAGCATTTGTTAATTGTTGGATCGGGTATGGAAAGCACATCTGATACTATCAATCTTACTAAGAAGATAGCAGATTCTGGTGCAGATGCGGTATTGATATTAACTCCACATTTCTATAAGAAATCTTTTTCATTAGTCGCTTTAGAACGTTATTATAATGATGTAGCTAATGCAACAGCAGTACCAATTATTTTATATAATGCTCCTGTTTTTACTTCTATTGATTTACCCGTTACTGTGGTACAAAACTTGGCAAATCATCCCAATATTATTGGAATAAAGGAAAGTACTGGTGATAAACATAAAATTAAACAAATGGTTGATACTACACCAGATGATTTTGCGGTTCTCACAGGTTCATTTACTAGATTGTTAGATGGTTTGACTGTGGGTGCATCGGGTGGGATATTAGGTATGGCAAATATTGTGGCTAAGCACTTAAGTGAAATATTAGATGCTGTATCTGATGGTAATTTGCGACTTGCACATGATATTCATCAATTCCTGAAACCTCTTTCTACTGAGATGTCAAGAAAATGTGGCATATCAGGATTAAAGGCAGTGTTAAACATAATAGATGAATGTGGTGGAGAAGTTAGAGCACCTTTGTTGCCATTAACATCATCTGATAAAGAGGAGTTGATGTTAATATTAAGACGTTATGATCTTACTTAAATTATGTTATCTAAAACATGTGACAACGTGTTCAATTTTAGATACGTTGTCACATGTTTGATTATAGTCTTACAAATTTACTTCAGGTAAATGACTCATTGCGTCTTGTATTTCTTTTTCTGGGTATTCATAATCATGTAGTGCACCTTGCAAGTAATCATCATATGCACTTAGATCAAAGTGTGCGTGTCCACACAAATTGAAGGCTATAGTACGACTTGTTCCTTCCTCTTTACATTTTATTGCTTCATCTATGGCTGCTTTGACTGCATGAGTTGTTTCTGGTGCTGGAACAATGCCTTCTGCTTGTGCAAATTGTCTTCCAGCTGCAAAGGTTGATAGTTGAGGCAGAGCAACTGCTTCAATGTTTCCATTGTCGTATAGAGCACTTACGTGTGGAGCCATTCCATGATATCTTAGACCTCCGGCATGTATTCCTGGAGGTACAAAATCATGACCTAAAGTATGCATTTTTACTATAGGTGCCATACCAGCTGAATCGCCATAATCAAAAGTATATTCTCCTTTAGTTAGAGTTGGGCAAGAAGCAGGTTCTGCGGCTAGTATTCTAGTGTTCATATTTTTACTAAAATTTTGATGTAAAAATGGGAAAGCAAATCCTGAAAAATTACTTCCTCCTCCAATACAACCTATGACTACATCAGGGTAATCATTGGCAATATCAAATTGTTTAATCGTTTCCAGTCCGACTACTGTTTGGTGCATTAGGACTGGTCCTAGAACAGATCCTAGCGCGTACTTGAGTTTTCCTTCAGATGCTACTGCTGCTTCTACTGCTTCAGATATTGCAATACCAAGTGAACCAGGACTATCTGGATCATTATCTAAAATTTGTTTACCATAATTAGTTGCACTGGATGGGCTGGCATGAATATTTGCTCCGTAGTTGTCCATCATGATCTTTCTGTATGGTTTCTGTTGATAGGAAACTTTTACCATGTATACATGGCATTCTAAGTCAAAAAAATTACATGCCATCGCAAGTGCACATCCCCATTGTCCAGCTCCAGTTTCAGTTGTGAATCCAACCGTTCCCTCTTCTTTTGCATAGAATGCTTGTACAACTGCAGTGTTGGGTTTGTGAGAGCCTACTGGAGATACACCTTCATATTTGTAATAAATGTGTGCTGGAGTATCAAGAGCTTTTTCTAGTCTTCGTGCACGATATAATGGAGACGGTCTCCATAGTTTATATATCTCCCTGACTGGATCTGGTATTTCAATCCATCGATCCATGCTAACAGCTTCACCAATAAATCTCATAGGAAATAAAGCAGATAAGAATTCAGGTGTTACAGGTTCTTTTGTTCCAGGGTGTAGTACTGCATTCCATGCAGTTTCATCTGGATTAACAGGCATGTCAGGATTTATGTTGTACCAAGCTTTAGGCATATCACTCTCTGACAGAACAAATTTTGTGATTTCGCTCATCATATTCTCCTTTCGTAATTATAAATTACATAGCAAAAAATTAATTGAGAAAAGTTTTATATAACATGATTACAATATATCATATTTTTGCATTTGGATAAATATACTATTGATTGTTACATATATTTATCTAGTTAAATAAGTATCTATTATCATGTTTTGGTTATTGTTTCCATTATTTGGATCGTCAAATATTACTTTGCCCTTGTTAATAATATAAATTCTATCAGATAGATCAATTGCAAAATGCGCATTTTGTTCAACCATAAGTACAGAGATTCCTTGCTTAGTTAGTTTTTTTATTGTTACACCTAGTTTTTGTAACATTTGTGGTGCAAGACCTTCTGAAGGTTCATCTAGTAAAAGCAATTTGGGATTTGTCATCAAAGCTCGTGACAATCCAACCATTTGTTTTTCACCACCACTGATTTGCCATCCATGACAATGAAGTTTACTCATTAGTCCAGGGAACAGATCCAAAATTTTTTCAATATCCCACATGTTGTTTTTATTATTTTGATGACCGAGCATTATATTTTCTAAAACAGTTAGTGTTGGAAAAACAGAATTTCCTTGATTTAGAATGCCAATTCCTTTTCTAACTATTTTATGAGATTCTAGTTTTGTGATTTGTGTATCATACAAATATACGTCGCCTTTGGTAATAGGTTGTGTTCCTATTATTGATTTAATTATTGTTGATTTTCCAGCTCCGTTTTTTCCTAAAATTGATACTATTTCTTTTTTTATGACTTTTAGAGAAATGTCTCTTAGCACATGATTTTTACCATAGAAACTATTAATTTTATCAAGTAATAATATTGTCATAATGTCCTAGATAATAAGATTGTATAGTTGGATTTTTCTGTATTTCTGATGGAGTACCTTGTCCTATTATTTTTCCATGATTCAAAACAGTAATAGTGTCTGCTAGATTAAAGATTACATCCATGTCATGTTCTACTAGGATAACTCTGGTGGTTTTTGAAATTTGTTTGATCAGATTTATCATTTCTTTAGTATTTGTTAGTGAAATGCCAGAAGTAGGTTCATCTAACAGTAAAACTAATGGTTTTGTGGCGAACGATATGGCTATTTCTAATATTTTTTGATGTCCATATGAAAGAGTGTTTGTGTTTTGACACATATAATCATCTAGATTAAATCTTCTTAGTATTTGTGTGGCTTGATCCAATATTAGCAATTTGCTTAATTTGTTTTGTGTGATTTTGTAGCCTATATCGTATTGTTGTTGAAGTGCAATCTTTATGTTTTCAATAGTGGTCATATCATCGAATAAATTTGTGTGTTGGTAAGTGCAACTAATTCCAAGTTTGGCTCGCGTGTATATAGGTAGGTTTGTTATTTCTTTACTGTCTAAATATATACTTCCTGAGCTTGGAATTAAGTGTCCACTTATAAGCTTAAGTAATGTTGATTTGCCTGCTCCATTAGGTCCTATAATTGTATGAATTCCATTTGTATCAATATTGAGGGAGACTTTCTCCAATGCGAACATGTTTCCAAAACACATGGACAATTTTTTAATTTGAATGTTATTCATGATTTTTTGAAATTATTTTTGATATTGTTCCAACTATGCCATTACGAGCATATAAAACTACTGCAATTAAAATTAGTCCCATGTAGCTTTGCCAATAGATGGTAATACTACTTGTTACATTAGGTAACAATCTCATGAGGGTTGCTCCAATGATTGGCCCAATAAGGGTTGCATTTCCTCCCAAGACAACCATAATTAGAGCTTGTCCTGACATGGTCCAATAGATGTTTTCAGGTGAAGTGAACCAATAAAATTGGGCTAGAAGCATTCCAGATATACCAGCTACGACTCCACTTATGACGAAGCTTGCAGTTTTATACCAATTGACATTATATCCAAGTGATAGCATGCGTTGTTGATTTGATTTGATTCCTTGTAGAGTATTTCCAAATGGACTGTTTACAATTTGATTTAATAAAATTATTGTAATAAAAAAAATTGCTACAACTAAATAGTAAAATGAAATTCGCGAGTCAAACTGTAACATCCATGAACCAATTACTAGGTTTGGACGTAGTATTCCGGTTATTCCATCAGAACCACCAGTGACTGAGGACCATCTTATGGAAATGCTATACAACATTTGTGCAAATGCAAGAGTAATCATTAAGAAATATATACCTTTAGCACGAATTGCTATGATTCCTATGACAAATGACATGATACCTGTTGCTAATATTACTATTGGCAATGTTATGAGAATATTCTGAGAAACGTTCAAAGCTATAGCATTAGTACTGTTTAAGAAGGCGATAATATATGATCCTAATCCGAAAAATGCAGAATGACCAAGAGATGGTAAGCCTGTATATCCTATTAATATATCTAAACTCATAGCAAATATGGAAAATATTAATATTTCAATTAGTAAGCTGATAATATAATTGTTACTAACTGTTGGTAATACCAACATAATTGTGATTGATATCGATAGTAGGATGATTTTGTTGGATAGTATGTTTTTTTCGATACTATGTTGTTTAAGATTCATAGTGATATGTGTTTCCAAATAATCCAGAAGGTTTCATTATTAGAATGATGACCATAAGTGCGAAAATTAAGAAGAGGGATATTTCTGGAAATAATGCTTTGCCGAATGTGTCGACTGTACCAATTAACAAACTCCCCATAAATGCACCCTTAAGTGTTCCTATTCCGCCGATTATTACTACCGCTAACGTTAAAATTAGTATTTCAAATTGTAATCCAGGATATAAGCTATGTAGTGGTGCTCCGATTGCACCAGCTAATGCTGCTAATGCAGCTCCCAATCCAAATATGCTTGTGAAAATAGGTTGCACATTAATTCCAGATTCTGAGACCATTTTTATATCAAAAACTCCTGCCCTTAAGATTGTTCCCAGGTGAGTTTTATATATAAGCGTCCATAAACTTATAGCTGTGCATAATCCAACAAGAATGATTACAATTCTATACAAAGGAAATTCTGTATCTAAAATTAAAATTGCTGTGCTAAGTATTGATGGCGTACGTATATTTATTACATATGTTCCCCAATTCATTGTAACAATGTCAGCTGTGATAAGTGCTATTCCCATTGAGAATAGTACTTGATCAAGATGTCGTTTATGACCATATAATCTTCGTAAAAAAACATATTCAAGGATTACTCCAAACAATCCAACAATTAGAGGAGCTATTATTATTGATAACAAGAAACTTTTACTATAAGACAATATTGAATATGCTACATATCCTCCTAAAACATAAAATGAACCATGTGACAAATTGATGAAGTTTAATTGACCAAAGATGAGTGAAAGACCGGAAGCCATCATAAATAGTAGCATGCTGTAGACAATACTATTTAACAATTGGATGAAAGTTTCGTTCATTTAAGTCTCTATTATGTTTGCTCAGTAGACACTTGTTTTAGGAGTATTTAGATTTTATAAATATTATCCAAGTGAATTGTTACCTGGATCTGTGAAAGATCCTAGGTTTTCTATAACAACGTTTTGTAAATTGCCATTAATTTCTTTTACTTCTCTAACATATATATTTTGTGTTGGATTTTGCGAATTTGCATCTAATCCGAATGATCCTCTGGGACTTTCGAAATTAACTTGTTTGAGATAATTAATCATTCCATTGGTGTTGTCAGAGTCGCCTTGAACTTCATTGATCATTTCTGCTATTATTTTTGCAGTATCATATCCCTGAACGGCAAAAACATTGGCGTTATGATCGTAAAGATTCTTATATTTTTTTACAAAATTTATGTTTGCAGGATTGTCTAATGACAAGGCCCAATGTAATCCGCTTTTTATACCTAATGCAGCAGATCCTTGTGCAGGTAATACGTCTTCTTCTACTGTGAATCCAGAACATACAATTGGGATATCATTACTTAATCCAAAATCATGGTAAGCGTTTATAAAGGATACTGCTGAACTTCCACTATAAAAACAATATACCATTTGTGGTCTTGATTGTTGTATTTCTGTTATATAGGGTGCAGGATCACCCATTGATGGAAAAGGTGTAAATTGTTTATTAATTATTTTACCTCCAGCAGATTGGAAGCTGTTGGAAAACGCATCTACCATATTGTGACCTGCACCATAATCTGGAGCACTTACAAATACTTTCGTTGCTACATTTTCATATGCCCAGATTCCTAAAGGCCAATTAGGCTGCCAGTTACTGAAAGAAGAGCGCCAAATATAAGGTGATTTCATTTCACGACTAATTTTATTTCCCCCAGCATTAGAACATATAAGGAACTTTTTGTTATTATGGAAATAATCTCTTAAGCCATATAGCACTCCAGTACTGACTATTCCTGTTACCAAATCTACATTATCTTGTTCAATAAGTTTCCGAGCTTTTTGTTGTGCTACATCCGGTTTCATTTCAGTGTCTTCTGCAATTATAAACAAGTTATTGCCTGCAACTTTATTTTGTATTTCATCAAAATATATTCGCATTCCATTATAAATGCTTTCACCTAATGAGGCATATATTCCTGAGAACGGGAGCAATAAACCTATCGTGGTTTGTGGAATTTGACTGGTGTTGCAACTCGATAGTAAACTGTTTAATCCATATATTGCTGCTCCTGCACCAGAAAGTTTGATGACTTCTCGTCTAGAAAATTGTTTGTCGTATAACAAAGTTTTGTAAAGTTTGGATTTTGTAGTCATATTACCGTTGAATTAGTATAAGTGTATGTTTTATTCTAGTAGTTTCTTGAGTATCTGTCCTCTTTTATTATGAAGGGCAGTGCCGGTAGAGTTATGTTTTACTGTAACTATTTCAGCAATAATTGAGAGTGCTACTTCTGCAGGTGATTCAGCACCTATATCTAGACCAGCCGGCGTGTAAACTTTTCTCAATAAGTGTTTTGAAATGTTTTTTGCTAGCAGTCGTTTGAAGAGTTCCCGGGCTTTGGATGGACTCGAAACTAATGATATGAATGCTGCTTGTGAATGTATGGCTTGTTCTAATGCAGGTAAATCATATCCCCAAGTTGTGATCACTATATAAGTGTTAGAGTGTATTGTTTCTGGAATTGTACTAAGAGTTTCTGATTCTTCATCGTATTCTATTATATGAATGCAATCTGCATTCGGAAATCGTTCAACATTAGCCCATTTTTCACGATCATCTACAATTATAGTTTTCATTTCTAAGATTGATGCTATATGGGCTAGGGGTTTGGCAATATGTCCTGCACCAATTATTAATAAGGTAGGATTTGGTTTTAATACTTCCATAAGAATGTCTACAGCTCCTCCGCAAAGACCTACTGATCCCTCCCTATTTTTTGGATCAAAAACATAGGTTTTTACTATTGTGTTATCTTCACTCATTAATTCGATTGCGTCTTCTATGACTCTTTTTTCTAATGTTCCTCCTCCAATTGTGCTTATTATGTCTCCATTTTTTAAAACCAACATCCTAGTTCCTAGGTGTCTAGGAGCAGAACCTCGAGCTTTTATTACAGTTGCTAAACAACATGTGTTTCCAGATTCAATTTGTTTGGTTGCAGCTTTTGTAACTTGTAGGAATTCGCTCATGAATTTGAGTTGTTAACTGTGATGACAACTTCCTGTGAATTAATTATCTAAATCTTTTAAGTCAGTATAAATTTAATGCAGTGTATCAGTTCAAATGCTTCAGTGTCAAGTTGATTAAGGTGATTGTCAATAGGATGGTTACTAAATTGCCATGTGGAATTAGTACGTGATTTGTAATCAATGGTAGACTGTTGTAAGAATGAACAAATTGACAAAAAATAATCTTACAATTGCAAATCGAATTACATCAATTTTGTTTGCCAGCAAAACATTGCATTCAACTGCACTAGTAGGTTTGTTGACAGTGACACCAATTATTGCTGTCAGACTCACAGGTAGTGATCTTTCAGTTGGTTTGCCAGCTACACTTGTGCTAGTTGGACGTGCTATTGCTGGCTATCCTATGGGTTGGTTGATGGATATATTAGGTAGAAGAAAAGGACTGAATATCGGTTTATTGATATCTATGACCGGTATGGCTTTAGGAGCTTTAGGAGCAATTCAGTCTAATTTGCTGATTTTTCTGTCAGGTTCATTCGTGTTAGGTATGTCAAAGAGTGCTATAGAACAGATGCGTTTTATAGCTGCAGAGGTTCAGCCTATAGGTAAGCGAGCTCAGGCCATAGGACTGATTGCTTTTTCTAGTACAGTAGGATCCTTATTGGGTAGTGTGTTAATGGATTCTAGTCCAGATATGACAAGGATGTTGGGTATTCCAATTTTGGTTATTCCATTTTTCCTGGGTATTGCCCTAATGGTTATGGCTATGATTATTAATCACCTGGGATTACGACCTGATCCATCTTCACTGCATTTAGATGATTTGCAAGAAAATGAAGATGGAACCGATTATAGAAATTTGAATCGTTCTATGCTGCAAATATTTTCCACCAAGGAAGTTGTTTTGGCCTGCTCAGTAATGGCTATTTCTTGGTTAGGTATGACAGTGGTCATGCAGGTTACACCCTTGTTTATGAGTTATGAAGGTTATGATGTGCCGACTATTTCTCGAGCAGTTATGATTCATAGTTTGGGAATGTTTGTTTTGTCTTCTTTTACAGGTTGGTTGACCAGTGTTATGGGGAGATATCCTGTTGTTGGTATGGGGATTGTATTGTTGGCAATATCAGGTGTATTAGGTTGTTATGCTAATACATTATATAGATTATATGTTGCTGTATTTTTGTTGGGAGTTGGTTGGAATTTTTGCTATATTGCTGGTTCAGCTATGTTATCTGATGAATTGCAGGTCAAAGAAAGAGGTAGAGCTCAAGGTATAAGTGAAGCGATCATTGGAATTACAGCAGCATTAGGTAGTGTTAGTAGCGGATTACTATTTTCAACTTATGGTTATTTTGGTTCAAATTTGCTGGTAATTATTTTTTCGTTTTTTATGGTGATTCTGTTTATCATTTTGCGTAGATCTAAAGATTTTTACCAACCCTCTGATACATGATATAAATATGTCGCATATAACGTACAGATGGAAAGTCAAGAAAATATCATAAATAATTCTTCGCATTACTGGCATGAAGAACCAGCGTCTAGGTTTGGTTGGCAATTGCTTGAAATGGAACCTAATATTTTGGAAGTTGGTGATGTCGTTCATGTGCAAGGAGATAGTGTGTTTTCAAAAATAATTAGATGGTTTTCTCAATCTTCAAATGAATCTCGGACTTGGTCATCACATACAGGATTAGTTTTGGAAGTAGGTAGTATTATTAAAGTGATTGACACTGTTGGAGTTAGAGTAGCGGTAAGGCCTATACAGTCTTATCAAAATGAGAAATCAAAAGTCTTAGTTTCTCGTGTTCCTGGTGGTTTGAGCTTTCAACAGAAAGAAATGTTAGTCGTAAAGGCATTGGAATATCGCGGACGTATGTATGGAATTTTCAAGTTGTTTGCTCATGCATTAGATCGTCTGTTTGATAATCGTTATGTTTTTCGGCGAAATATAAGAATGGATAAGTATCCTATTTGTTCTTGGATTGTTGCTTACGTTTATAAGAGAGTGTTGGGTTTGTTGTTTGGATGTCCTCCAAATGCTGCCCAGCCAGACGATATATTGGACTATTGCATGCGGTTTAGGTGGACAAATGTATGGTCAGAATCGGCTGAAACTTTGGATGAATGTAAGAGAATTTACAAATAGTTGATTTTAGAACTTGCTTTCACCAAGTTTAATAGTTAGATTGAGGACTGTTTCTTCTCTTACTACAGTAGCAGTTATTATATCTCCTGGCTCATAACTGAGTAGCACGTTTATAAATGGGTGATCTTCGTTTAATGGGATGTCATCTAGAGCTACAATAATATCTCCTGCTTTAATTCCTGATTTTTGAGCGGCTGAGTTCTCTGCTACTCTTGTAATATAAATACCCCATTCAACTGGGAGGTTATAAACCCAAGAAATTCTTGGATTGATTGATTCCCAATTAACACCAAGATATGGTCTGGCTACACTCCCATAGTTTACAATTTGATCACTTATTGCTCCAACTGTATTAGATGCTACTGCAAAACCAAGTCCTTCTGCTACTGAGTTACCAAAAGAACCACCTCTTACGATTAGAGTATTTATACCAATTACTTGTCCTGCTAAATTAACTAATGGTCCTCCGGAATTGCCTTGATTAATAGCTGCATCAGTTTGTATTAGATCTTCTAGTTGATAGCCTTTAGTGGTATCAACTGATCTTCCTGTGGCACTGACAACACCGACAGTGACAGTATTTTTGAAATCACCTAAAGGACTACCGATTGCAATAACTGTTTCCCCAGGTCTTAGTACATCTGAATTACCAAATGATGCTATTCCTGGAGGAATAGCATCAACTTGGAGTACTGCTACATCAGCATATGTATCAGATCCAACCAGGACTGCAGGTATTGTTGTACCATCGACCAGTACTACGACTAAGTTTTTGTGACCTGATATAACATGATCGTTGGTGATAATATGTCCCGATTCTGAAAAAATTACTCCAGAACCTGATCCTTGTTGTGTTCCACTATCTCCAAGATTTATTACCGTGACGACCGCAGGGCTAATGATTTCTACAGCTTCGGTTATAGCAGTTGTGATCTGAATTGATCGAGTTTCAATAGTGGAAGTAATACTGGAATTTTCTACAGACTGTGTTGGCAGTATGTTAGTGGGCGTAGGGCTTATTTGAGTTGGTGTTGGTGGTACTATGGTTATAGTGGGTGATGCAATCAATGTTGGGATTGAAGTTGGATTGTTGGTAGATAAAATGATTTTTTCTGATGTTGGTTCTAGTGACATATTGTTATTTTGTGTTAGATAGACAATCGAGCCACCAGATAATCCGCCTAATATTGCTGATAATAAGACAATAAATCCTATGGATAATGTGTATTGAGTTGATCTCATGTATTTTTACCAAATTTAATTCTTTTCCATATGCCGACTGGATAACCAATCATTTTAGCAATGTCACCTGTAACACGTATTATTGGTATTAAAGATATTATTATCAATTTTTCCAAAAGAGGTGATTTGTACCACAAACGTTGGGCTCTTACAATTGGACGTCGAATGTATGTCAGTCCTGCGATGGCACCTAGTAACCAAATACTTGGATTAATAGTTATTGCAGCATATATACTTATTGGTATTGCTATTAGATATGTAAAGTATCTAATTAGATGTATGAGTACAAATAATCCTGCATGTCCATCTCCAGATGCATAGTTGTAATATTGTCTAAAGAATTGTTTTAGTGTACTCCTAGGTCTAAATTGTACTAGTGCTGTTGGAATAAAATGGAAGTTCCCATATTGTTTTATTATTTCTTGGTCAAAAACTACATCTTCGGAATAATCTAGCCAATTAGGATAACCACCAACTTGTTTCCATACAGATTTTCGGAATGCAACTGATCTACTAGATGGTAAGAATTGTTTTGATCTAATATCATCTATAAGTGGTAATACTGTTGCTCCCATTGCTTTTTCAAAAGTAGTATCCGAGTCAGTATTGAAAAATCCCGCTACATGCATAATTTTTTCGTCAGTAAAAGAATTTGTTAGGTTTTCTAACCATGATGGAGATAATGTGACTCCAGCATCTGTTACAGCTATGATCTCACTTTGTGCTGCTTCAATTGCTACATTTCTTCCAGTAGATATATTGGCTCCATCATATACTAATATTCTTAAAGGTAATTTATTAGAATACTTGGATAATATTGTAACAGTATTGTCTTTTGAACCTGCATCACATACAATTATTTCATCAGGTAAGCGAGTTTGTAATAATACTGAATCAAACAGACGATGTATATGGTAGGCTTCATTAAGTACAGTGATTACTAGGCAAATGTTCATGCAAGAAATTATATATTAGTATGATATAAAGTATGAGTTCTATAACACAAATGTTTACTGATATAGTGATTGCTTAATAACTGTTCATGATTTTGTTTAACATCAACACATTTAGCACTGTATAATGTAATATGTTACTATGAGATGTGAGTTGTTTAAAAAAAATATTACAAAAATTGGTATAGATAACATATGAATTCTTTGCAAAAATTAACAACATTAGGTCAATCACCATGGCAGGACAATATTAGTAGAGATCAGTTGATCTCTGGTGCTTTAAAAAGTACTGTTGATAACAGAGAAATTACCGGATTGACATCGAATCCAACCATTTTTCAGAAAGCTATTTCTGGGAGTAGTGATTATGATAATACAATTGGTAAATTAGCTGTTTTAGATACAAATCCAGAAGATATTTTTTTTGCTTTAGCTAGTGAAGATATTAAGCAAGCGGCAGATATCTTTATGCCTGTGTATGAACGTTCAAATGGTAAAGATGGTTTTGTAAGCATAGAAGTTTCTCCTAGACTTGCTATGAATACAGATGCTACCATTCAAGAGGCAATAAAATTGTGGAATGATATAGATATGCCTAATCTTATGGTAAAAATACCAGCTACTATTCCTGGATTAGAAGCAATTACTGAAGTTACTGCACATGGTATCAATGTCAATGTCACATTGATTTTTTCTGTTCAGCGTTATGAAATGGTGATCAATGCATATATGTCTGGATTAGAAAATCGTATAAATAGTGGGAATTCAATTGACACAATTAATTCAGTTGCTAGTTTCTTTATAAGTAGAATTGACACATTAGTTGATGCTCAACTTGAAAGTATTACATCCAATACTGTGAATATTGACCAAATGAAAGGAGTCACTGCAATTGCAAATGCGCATTTAGCATATGAATTATTTCAAAATAGTCGGGTTGGTAGTAGATGGATGGATTTGGAAAATAAAGGTGGCAATATACAACGTCCATTGTGGGCAAGTACTAGTACTAAAAACCCAGAATATAGTGATGTATTATATGTAGAGTCTTTAATAGCTAAGCATACTGTAAATACTATGCCACCCGAAACAATTCTAGCTTTTAAGGATCATGGCAATGCTATTTTAGCTTCTTTCTCAGACACGAAAACTTCTAAAGCACATATGGATAATTTGGCTAGTGTAGGTATTTTCATAGATGAAATAAGTTCGAAGCTCGAGTCTGATGGAGTTCATTCATTTTTGGATTCGTATGAACAGTTATTATCAGTAATTGAGGAGCGCAGTTTATCTCTAAAGAAAGATAAAAGATAAAAAGTAAATATTTAACTATTGTTATATAAATAATAGGATGAACATTACAATCATAGTTACACCACAAATATGAAGGGTTAGGAGTAATCGATCTCTTGTGTACATTTTAAGTGCTGAGTAAATTGTGCTCATGCTTAGTCTCCTTGTGATTTGAGGGCCGACATTGCTAAAGTCATGGAAATGGATTTAAAATCTACTCTAGCAATGTCGGCGAGGCCAGTAATACAGGTTTAATTAGTGCAAGGTTGATGCCATATCAACATATGTGGTGATTTCAACTATTGTTCCATCCACCTTGAGTTGGATTGAATTCGTTATTGATTGGAGAAATAGACCAAGAAACAGCTCTAGTTGTTCGGTCATCTTGTTTGGCAAGTGTAACGGCCTGCTGTTCTTTTTTTGCGTCTATGATCCAATAGTCAATTGAACGCAAATTTTCATCTGTTGTACGAACAATATATTTCATTTTTTAACCAATATTAATTATAGATTTTATTTGTAAGTTTTATTGCATTGCAGGAAGTGTGCCAATATTTGCAATAATATAAATGTTGTTTGTAAGGTAATGTATGCGTTGAATATTTCTATTATGTATAATACAATTAATCAGTTTGGGATTATACCGGGCCTGTGGCGCAGCTGGGAGCGCGCTTCAATCGCACTGAAGAGGTCGCGGGTTCGAATCCCGCCAGGTCCACCACGAATTTTTGATATAAGGGCCCATGGCGCAGTTGGGAGCGCGTCTCAATGGCATTGAGAAGGTCGCGGGTTCGAGTCCCGCTGGGTCCATTTTATTTCAAATATTATGCAGGAAAAGTAATTGAAATAGTTTACACAATATTTTCCTTCAAACTTAGATTATTTTTATTTCCAATTGATCATCTGATTCGCTGAATTTTATTTCTGGTATTGTTTTGCTTGAAAATTGGTTTTACGAATATATTTGAAGTTTTGCAGATTTATATTAATAACAGGTGGATTGCTATTGACTTATGTTGGTGATTAATATTTTTTGCTGCTATATTTGAAAGCGGAAAGTTGTTTGTTAGACTATCTTTATTAGACTTGTTAAAATTCTGTTATTTATGTGATATGTAATACAAGGATTTAGTGAGAGAATTGATTGGATTATCTAAAGTGAAACTTTATACATATGGGGATATTTTAGTAGAACTAAGTGCGAATGTTGATGACTTACCTATTGTAGGTAGTGATCAAACTATTAAAAGTTTTCGTATATTACCGGGTGGCTCTTCTCCTAATTCGGCAGTTAGTGCTTCTATTCTTAAGGTACAGGTACATCAGATAGGTGTTGTGGGAAATGATGTATTTTCTACAATCCTACTAGACGACTTAAAATCTTGTGGTGTGTGTGTTGACTCAGTTATGAGTGTGTCTGGTTCAAGTGCATTTGCTGTTATTTTAGTTGATAAGAATGGTGAACGTACTATGTTGTCCTATAGAGACATTTCAATTTCAGCAGTGATGCGGGAACTGTATAATGTAAAGTTCAGTCTTGGAGACTTCTTGCATATTTCAGGGTATGCCTACCAATCATTAGATACTAGTGAAGTTGCTAACAATTTATTACGAAATGCAAAGAATTCAGGTGTTTACGTGTCTTTAGATCCTTCTTATCAATTTGCTATAAATCAGTCTTTGTTATCTCAAAATTTGATGGAGGATTTGGATTATATCTTTCCCAACAACAATGAAGCTTATCATCTGACAGGACAAAAGTCTCCAGATGAAGCTGTTAAAGCATTGTTAGATATGGGAGTTGGTTGTGCAATTATCACTTGTGGAAATAGAGGTTGTGTTATTGGTGATAGTTCATCTAGAGAAATTATTCAAATACCTTCTTATGAAGTTTCTACACCACTTGATACAACAGGAGCAGGCGACAGTTTTATTGGTGGTTTTTTAGCAGCTCGTATTAAAGGATATAATCTTGAACAATCAGCTAAAATTGGACATGCAATTGCTGCAAATGTGATTATGACTTATGGTGGTCATGCTGGGGCACCTAGTTTGGAAAGCTTACGAAGTTTTGTGATTGATAATCAGGATGATGATCTATTAAAGGATATTATAGGTAGATGATGTTAGAGCATGTGGGAAGAAGGTTAACATATGAGTATTGTTGATTTAGTTATTGAAGATGTTACTATTGTTACAATGGATCCTTCTAGAAAGATCATTGATAGGGGGTTTATTACCATATCAAATGGTATCATTGATTCTGTTGAATCTGGATTGTTTTCCAAGAAAATTTCTAGTTCTACTCGTATTATTGATGGTTCTAGAAAAGTGCTTTTCCCTGGTCTAATTAATACTCATACTCATATTTTTCAGACATTGCTCCGTGGAGTAGGACAGGATTTGCCTGTATGGGAGTGGTTTTCTGTGGCTCTCGATACTGCAGTAGGACATTTGACGCTTGAAGACTGTTATTTCGGAGCTTTAGTGGGATCGTTGGAGGCCATAAAGTCTGGTACTACATGTGTTTTAGATTACAATTATCCACATCCTCTTCCTATGATGGCTGATGAAACAATTAGAGCATTTAAGGATGTTGGAATAAGAGGGATATTGGCGCGCGGAATTATTGACACTGGTGAAGCACACAAAAGTATAATCCAGTCTCTTGATTCTGAATTAGAGGATTGCGAAAGATTAATCAAAAAATATCATGGTAGAGATGATGGAATGATACATATCTGGGTTGCTCCATATACTATTTTTAGTACAAGTGAGGAAGGTTTTAGAAGAGCAAAGTTTTTAGCTGATAAATATAACACTAGGTTAACTGTACATGCTGCGACGCCTTCAACGATAGAAGCTGCTGAAAAACTTTATGGAGTCGGTGACTTACAGCATGAAGAGGATATTGGTTTTTTAGGATCAAATCTATTGGCTGTTCACTGTACTACTGGAATTAACAAGAAGTCTTTGGATCAATTAAGTAAATGGGGAGTACAAGTATCTCATAATCCCGTTAGTAATGCTTATCTAGGAGAAGGTATAGCTCCTGTATGTGATATGTTGGATAGTGGTATTGGAGTTTGTCTTGGTACTGATGGTCCAGCGAGTAACAATAATATGGATATGATAGAGACTCTGAAAGTTACAGCATTGATGCAAAAAGTTGATGCATTAGATCCATCAGTGATTAATGCTCAGAAGGTTTTAGAAATGGCTACTATTGATGGAGCATATTGCTTGGGTCAGGAAGATTGTATTGGATCAATTGAAGTAGGTAAAAAGGCTGATATGATGATAGTAGATCCTTGGAAACCGAATAGTATTGCTCTTAATGATCCAGTTGCTAGTCTAGTATATAGTTGTACTCAAGAAAATGTCGACACTGTTATTGTAGATGGAAAAATTGTTATGGAAAATAGGATTATTAGTACCATTGATGAAAAATCAGTATTGTTGGAAGCGCAGAAATCTGCAGAAGTACTTTGGGAAAAAGCAGAAATTGATTTTGTTAGCAAATTATAAGCATTTTAGCTATAGATTTTTTAGGTTGGTTTATAAAAAGGAGATTCCAAATGTCTTTTAGTACTATATTGATAGAAAAAGCTGATCCATATTTTGAACTTCAGACTCAAAAACCATTTCTACAGGGTATTTTGCAAGGAACATTGCCTATTGAAAAATTTATGTACTGGGTTAGGGTGGATTATCCATATTTGGTTAATTTTTCTAGAATTCTTGCTTTGGGTGTCGCTAAGGCAGAGTCATTTGCGGACATGAAAATTATGCAGAATTATTTGGATTGGATAATTAATGAGGAAATGGCTTTGCATGAATCTTATGCAGCAGACAATGGCATTAGTAAGGAGGAACTTGAACTGCAAAGAATGGGACCAACCAAATATGCGTATACTCGGCACGAATTATCCAGTGCTTATAGTGGTTCTATGGGTGAATTAATTGCTGGAATTCTTGCATGTATTGTTGGATACCAAATTGTTTGTAATAAGTTGGTAAAAGATTCGAAAATTGATTCAACCAATCCTTATAAGGATTGGTTGAAAATGTATGTATCTGATGATGATTTAGATTCTCACACTAAAAATATAATTGGTATGTTTGATAGAATTGCATCGGAGTCTAGTATAAGTGTAAGAGACAGTATGGACGAAAAATTCATGTCAGGTGTTAGGTATGAGACTATGTGTTGGGATGCTTATTATGAAATGGAGGAGTGGATTTGATTACTGTATGTTTCAGTATCTTTCCAGATAAAATTTATGATATTAAAAAATAAAGTTGCTTTGATTACTGGTGGTGCTACAGGGATTGGACGAAGTACTGCTGTTTTATTGAGTCAAAAAGGTGCTAAATTGGTTATTGCAGATGTCTCTGATGAGGGCAATAATACAGCTGAAGAGATATGTAACTCTGGTGGAGAAGCAGTATTTGTCAAAGGTGACGTGTCGATTGTTTCTGATGTTACAAATATAGTAAGTGTAGTTGCGAATACATATGGGAGATTGGATATATTACATAATAATGCTGGTGTGTTAAGGATTAGTGATGATGTTTCTACAACTAATGAATTAGATTGGGACTTGACTATAAATGTTAACCTGAAAGGAGTATTTTTGGTTTCCAAATATTCTATTCCTTTGTTGAAAAATAATGGAGGAGGTGCAATTGTTAACACAGCCTCTATGGCTGGATGGTCTGTTGGTATGGCAGGCTTAGCTGCTTATTGTGCTTCCAAAGCTGGTGTTGTCGGCTTGACTAAATGTATGTCAATAGAATTAGCAAAATACAATATTAGAGTGAATTGTATTTGTCCTGGAACAATTGATACAAGTTTATATACAACTCAGTTTCTTCACGCTGGTGGTACTCAGCAAGAGTTGGATGATGATCAAAAATCATTATCATCCTTGATTCCACAAGGACGTTATGGGACACCAGAAGAAATAGCGAAAGCAGTATTGTATTTGTGTTCTTCAGAATCTAGTTATGTTAATGGTCAGGCTTTGGTAGTTGATGGTGGTTTTAGTAATCAATAAAATTATTTTATGACATTTAAAATGATGTGAGGTGTAGCATGGTAAAAGTAGGAATTATGCTTGAGTCACAAGAAAATCTTAGTTGGGAAAGATTATTTGACCTTGCTAACAAAGTGGAAGAATTTGGGTTTGAATCACTCTTTCTTTCCGATCATTTAACTTCTGTAAAAGGTAACAAGCAATTAGAAAGTATGGCTTTATGGCCAGCTTTAACAGCTTTATCTATTCATACTACTTCTATAAAGATTGGTTCGTTAGTATGTTCCAGCACATTTCGACATCCTGCTCAATTAGCTAAGATGGCTGCGTCGGTAGATCAACTATCTGGAGGACGTTTAGAAATTGGATTGGGAGCTGGTTGGTATAAAGAAGAACATGATATGTTTGGTATTCCTTTTCCATCAGCACATTATAGATTGGAATTGTTACAGGATTGTGTGCAAATTTTGAAGCAATTGTGGTCGGGAAAATCGATTGATTTTGCTGGCAAGCATTATCAGTTAGTTAATGCTGAAATGTATCCTACACCTGTTGATAAATCCATACCAATTATCGTAGGAGGAATGGGAAATACAACGTTAAAAATAGCCTCAATGTATGCTGATGAATGGAATGCTTATTATATAGATGTAAATACATACATGGAAAAGGCAAGAATTTTAGCTGACCATTGTGAGGATGTTAAACGGAATCCAGATACTATAAGACATTCTTTGATGACACCTTATGTAATTGGTCAGAGAGATGATGATATTCAAGATCATATTGATGCTAATCGCGCTATTTTTCCATCCTTACCTGACAATCTCTCTGATTGGCATGCGCAAGGTTTTGTGGGTGGTTCTCCCAATCAATTAATCGATCAATTGTCGGTATTTGTAGAGATGGGTGTCAACAGGTTTATTTTTGAACACAATGACCTGGATAATGTGTCTCATTTAGAGATGTTGTCTCAAACAGTAGTGCCGATTATAAATTCTATGTAACAAGTTGTGGAATTATTTATGTTTAAAATACCAGTTGGAGATATAGGTTATAGCGGATCTAGTCATTATGGAGTAGTAGGTGGTGGTAGTGCTGAATCTGTACAAGCAGGTATTAGTATTTTGCAGAAGGGAGGTAATGCTATTGATGCATCTGTTGCTATTATTTTGACCTTGGTTGTTACTGACCATGGTGATTGTTCTATTGGTGGTGAGGTGCCAATCATGATTTTTGATTCTAAGACAAAGAAGGTAAAAGTATTATGTGGTCAGGGACGTGCACCTTTATCTCAGGTAGCAATTGATTGGTATATGAAAAATGGAATACCAGGTGATGGTGATATTAAGATGACTCCTGTTCCCTCAGTGATTGATTCATGTATTACTGCCTTAAAGTTGTATGGTACATGTACTTTTGCGGATGTGGTTTCCTATTCAATTGATTTGTTAGATGCTGGTAAAGACGAATGGCATCCTAAATTGTCTCATACATTGAAACGGTTGGTTGAAGAAGAGCGCATCTTTGAAGGGTCTAGGTGTGAAAAGTTGCAGGCGGTTTCAGATCGTTTTTATGGTAGACATCCTGATAGAAATGATATAGCGCAGGAACTAGAAGATGATTACATAGAAAAAGGTGGTTTTCTTACTGTTGCTGATCTAGCTAGTCACCATACGACTATTGAAGAGCCTATAAGTACAGAATATAGAGGTTTTACTGTATTTAAGTGTGGTCCATGGACACAAGGGCCATTTCTGTGTCAAGCTTTGAGTTTATTAAAGGGGTTTGACTTAGTAGAAATAGGACATTTAACTGCTGACTATGTGCATCTGATAATTGAAGCTATTAAATTAGCAATGTCTGATAGAGATTATTATTATGGAGATCCAGATTTTGTTAATGTTCCCTTAGATTTGTTATTGTCAGATAGATATAACGATATGCGCAGGGAACTTATAGATATGCAGATCCCTTCTATGGAAGCTAGACCAGGAGATCCTTATAATATGAAGCCAATTAAAGAGAATAGTCTGTTCCGACCAGGCTTAGGTGGTACTACTACATGTGTTGTTGCTGATAAATGGGGTAATGTTGTGTCTGCTACTCCCAGCGCAAATGTACCCAAATCACCACGAGATGGAGGGAAGACAGGTATAACTTTTAGCAATAGATTGAGGATGTTAAACACTACTGAAGGACACCCTAATTGTATTGAAGCTGGTAAGCGTCCGCGAAGCACACTGACTCCTACTATTGTACTGAAGGATGATAAGCCAGCATTTGCATTTAGTGTAGCGGGTGGAGATTTACAAGATCAAGTTGCGCTCAATTTGATTGTTAATTCAATTGATTTTGGTATGGACCCATTTCAGGCTGTTACAGCTCCTCGTTTTGCGACTTTGCACCATCAAGATTCTTTTGATCCTAATCCTGATCGTGAAGCCACTTTTAAGATATCAGGATCATTAATGATCAATAAAGATTTTGATAATAAAGTAAAAGAATCTCTTGTTAATCGAGGACACTCTATTAAGATTTCAGATAAATATATTGGTAGGCCAGTCATGTTATCAATTAACTCTAATAATGGAAAAATGTATGTTGCTGGTGACCCAGAAGGCAATAGGCATGCTGCGGGATTATAATTTTTCATACCTTATTCAATTTTTTACTACCAAAACAGGACTTACACATACATTATTGCAATATTGTAGGGTTATTGTAAGAATATTTGATGTAGTTGGTCGAAAGTTGATTGGTTCATTGGTGGATTGACATCTATCCTTGATGCATTGTTAATGATACACTGTCTGATTATAATAATACTTTTATCTGTTGGTATATATTCATGATTTGTATCAAACAGATAGGTTTTTACATTTATTTTCTATTTTAAAATAAGGATAAGGGTTATTTAGGTTTTTTATGGAAACACCAAAATATGTTCCTCAAAACATAGAGAGCAATTGGCAAAAGCGCTGGGAAGATGATGGTATTTATAGAGCCGCAGTAGATCACAATAAGGAAAAGTTTTATTGCTTAACAATGCTTCCATATCCAAGTGGAGACTTACATATTGGGCATTGGTATGCCATGACACCATCTGATGCTCGTGCTCGTTATATGCGTATGAAAGGTTTTAATGTAATGTTTCCAATTGGTTTTGATGCATTTGGCCTTCCTGCTGAAAATGCTGCAATAAAAAACAATGTTCATCCTAAAGAATGGACATACAAGAATATAAAAAATATGCGTAAGCAATTGCGAACAATGGGTGCTATGTGGGATTGGGAACGTGAAGCAGTGACGTGTGATCCCGAATACTATCGTTGGAGTCAGTGGTTTTTCTTGCAGATGTTCAAAAATGACATGGTATATAGAAAAAAATCTCCTGTAGATTTTTGTCCTGTTTGTAATACTACGCTAGCTCGAGAACAAGTTTGGGGAGAAGATAGGCATTGTGAGAGATGTAGTACACCAGTAATAAAGAAAGACTTAGAGCAATGGTTTTATAAAATTACAGATTATTGTGAAGAATTGTTGGATTATTCTTCAATTGATTGGCCTGATAGAGTGCAATTGCTTCAAAAAAATTGGATAGGTAAGAGCCAAGGTGCTCATGTGAAGTTTAAAATTAATAATTCTGAAGAAATTGAGGTATTTACTACTAGACCAGATACACTTTGGGGGGCTACTTTTATGGTTCTGGCACCTGAACATGACTTGGTCTCAAGTTTGACCACTGATGATCAGAGATCGGAAGTAAATAAATATATAGAGAAGGCTATTCGTCAAACAGATGTGGAGCGGGAATCCGTAAACAGGATTAAAACAGGAGTTTTTACTGGAGGTTATGCTATCAATCCTGTTAATGATGATAAAATTCCTGTGTGGGTAGCAGATTATGTTCTTATGACATATGGAACAGGAGCTATTATGGCCGTTCCTGCTCATGATCAGAGAGATTTTGAATTTGC
>DBHI01000014.1:0-1518 GCA_002296125.1 Anaerolineales bacterium UBA832
TGATATTGAGTATTTGTTTTTAAATATTCGTGCTAGATCAATAGGTGAAAGTATAGATATTTTGGTCACATGTCCTGATGATGGTAAAACACAAGTTCCTACGCAAATCTTTATTGATGAGATAAAGGTCAAAGAAGATAAGGATCATTCTACTGATATAAAGGTTGATGATACTTACACAATAAGAATGAAGTATCCATCATTGGATCAATTTATAGATGATAATTTTAATTTTAATCAGGATGCTGATAATACATTTGATATTGTTGCGTCTTGTATTGAAATGATTTTTAGTGAAGATGAAGCATGGGATGCAAAAGATTCCACCAAAAAGGAATTGATTAAATTTGTAGAACAATTAAATTCTAAACAATTTAAAGAGATTGAGAATTTCTTTGATACTATGCCTAAATTATCCCATGACATTACAGTTACAAATCCTGAGACTGAAGTGGAATCTACAGTTACTTTGGAGGGACTAGCCAGTTTTTTCGGATAAGTATGGCCCATTTGAGTGCAGGGTCATACTATGAACTTACATTTTCTTTGATACAATATCATAAATATAGCTTAACTGAGATAGAAAACATGATGCCTTGGGAACGTGACATTTATGTTAATTTATTAAAGAACTATCTTGAGGCTGAGAAGATGAAACAGCAACAACAACAGGGGTTAAGTTAATGGCTGGTTGGATGGTAAAATTGGGTCAGGTTATACAGAAGGCTGCTGTTGCAAAAGAGAGTCTTGATGTATTGCGTCCCAAAAAGGGAAAAGAAAAACAACCACCAACTAAAGAAGGGGCTGTAAACTTTATCACGGGAAATGCGGAAGATCCTTCTAATGCTTTAATTGAAGGTAAGGTGCTTGGTAAAGAGACTGTTGGTGCAAATGCCAATGATCTTGGAACATTTACTAAAGCTCCAGAGGATCTAAAACCAGAATCAACTGGTAATGAAGATAGTATTGTTGCTCAGATTAATAAAATAAATTCAAACATATCAGCAATATCTAATGCTATGCAGAGCAGTGCTGATATAGAAGAAGAGTATAGAAAAAATTTAAAAGAAGATTTAGAACAGGATATTGCAGATAGGGATAAACTTCAAGCTAAAGAAAGAGCTAAGAATAGGAGAGATTCTTTTAGGAAAAACCTATTATCTGGACCCAAAAAAGTTGCTGGTGTTGCAGGAAGTGCATTAGCAAAAGGTTTAGGCCTTGAAGCACTGGCAGCATTGTTTCCTACAGAAGAAGAGAGAAAGGATAGGATAAAGAAAACATTAGTTGGAGATGATACAAAGCCGAAACCAGAAGGTTTTATGAGAGGTCTTGCTGGTTTTGCTGATTTTGTTACAGGTGATTTAACTGATTTTGATAATAGAGGTGTAATTGGAAGTGAGATAAACGCAGCAATATTAGAAAATAAGGATAATAAGGATAATATTGATGATAATACTGATAAAACCATAAAGGATAAAAATAAGGCCTCTGAATTCATTGGCGGAAAAAATGAAACTA
>DBHI01000014.1:1851-10278 GCA_002296125.1 Anaerolineales bacterium UBA832
AATGAAACTATTAATGAAATTAATAATAATACTACCACTACCACTAATAATAGTACTAATAAGACAACTAAGGTCAATGAGAAAATTATAAAAGGAGACCTATCAACAATCACCTTTGATGGAAAGACATATCCTAGAGGAAAGCCAGGTCTTGGTGGATATATTCCTGGCGATGGTAAAGGTGGTAGTACGTATCCAGAAGAATGGCAACAAAGTAACCAAGTTAATCCCAATAGTATTGAAAAAAGTGCAGGGAGTCTAATTGCAGGGATAACTGGTGCAGTTGATAAGACGGTTCCTGTAGAGGATCAAAAAGGTAGTATTCGTGTATTTGATATGAGAAAAGGTAAGGGTAAAGGTGATGGTGGAACTACGATTGGTAAAGGTGTTTCTGATGAAGTACCGTCTCTTTCTCCCGAACGTGGAGTTTCAGTACATGAAATATTACAGAGGAGTAGTGTAGCATAATGCCTAAAGAAATAGAGAATAAAATTGATGAGGATTCATCTGCTATAGTTAAGAGTACGGGTTCTGAACTTATAGAAACTCCTAAACCGTCGTTACCAAATTTAAAACCTAGAGATAAAGAAACTGGAGAGATTACTAGTATAACAGCAGAACAACTTCAATCAATACGTAATGGACTCGCAACTACAATAAAACTTACAGATCAGATTGTAAAAATTATTGGGGATGGTAATAAATCTCTTAATAAGGATATAACTAAGATTGGGAATTTAAGAAGAAGATTACGTGATAATAATTCTAAGATAAGAGATATAACTGGGAAAAAGGGTATAATGGGTGGAATGATGGGCGGTATACAAAGTAAGGCTAAAGCAGTAGGAACACCACTTCTTGGTGCAGGACTTTTGGAATTATTAGCTAATGCTGATAAGATTGGAAAGGGTGCGTTAATTGCAACACCAACAATAGGAAAATCCATAGCAAAATCAAAACCCGTCACTAAGATGTCTTCTAAGATAAAGAAGGCTAATAGAGTAAGGAATATGAGAAGGGTAATAAGGAATAGAAATAAAGTAAAGGTAAAAAGTGGTTCCTTATTAAAAAAACCAGTTAAACCAAAAGTAGATATTACTAAAGGTAAGATAACAGGATCAACTCCTACTAAAGCTCCATCTGTACCGAAATCTTTAGCATCTCAAACAACTAAGAAAGCAACTAAAACTGGTCTTCGAAGAATACTTGGTAGAAGTAATTTAGTAACAAATACTTTATTTGCTGCTTGGGAATTTAGTGATAGAAGAAGTGATAAAGATGGTGATGGTAAACCAGATCAAACAGTTCTTCAAGCTGCAGCTGGTACTGGTGGTGGTCTTGCAGGTGGTCTTGCAGGTGCCGCTATAGGTCAGGCAATCATTCCAATTCCTATTCTTGGTGCAGTAATTGGTGGTGTTGTTGGTAGTATGATTGGAGGTTCTGCTGCAGATAAAATAACTGGGGCAAATAAAAAGGATGATATTAAAGCTAAGAATGAACCCAATAGGAATGTCAAAGGTATAAAAAAGAATAATGAACTAAATCTGTTAAATAAAGATACGTCGAAAACAAATGTTGAGGTTTATATTTTGGATTCAGACCAAGATTTTGAACTTAACCCATAATGTCTAATTCACAAAACGCTATAATAAAGAAATTATCCATTGAGGGATTTGGTGAGGATGAATCCTTAATGGAGTTGGGTGGTAATATTACTACACTTTTGGGTCTTGATTATTTTGAAGGTATATTTGAACCTATTACTGAAATTAAATGTGTTTTTAGTACAATTGAGGGTGCTTTATCTAACGCTCAATTACGTGGTACAGAATTGGTTAGTTTATTGGTAGAACATCCTACAGGTGAATTGGAAATTGATGGATGGGTACTAACTTCCTTTAGACAATTAGAAACTGAGTCTACAGTTAATACTTTCATGATTACTTGTAATCCTCCAGATGTTATTGCTAATGAAAAGGAAAGAGTAACTAAGAGATATGATCCTAAAGGTAAATCTAGTAGTCATGTTGAAAATATTTTGAAAAATAATATAAGGACTGAATTAGATTTTGATATTGAAGATACTGTAAATTCTGATGGATTCTTTGGTAATTATTGGAGACCTTACAGGGCCATATATTGGCTAGCTAGACGTGCTTTATCTAAGTCTATGTCAAATGAAGGTGGTGGTACAGATCGTGCTGGATTTTTATTCTGGATGACTAAGAGTGGGTATAAGTTTAAGAGTATTGATACTATAATGTCTGAAGCTAAAGATGCAGAAGATGATATTCCTACGTTTACTCAAAATGAAGTAGTAGATTCTGAAATAGATGAGGAGTTTAATCTTTATAATGCTTTATTTGAACATGAGTCTAATGTGATAACCAATATGCAACAATCTGTATATGGTGAGAATACAAAGTATATTAATATTTTTAGTTTGTTTCCAGATAGTGAAGTAGTTACTAAAAGTAAGGTAAATACAAAACAAGAAAGTTTGGGAGATGTACCTGCAGAAGAATTAGAACATGGTTTTGAGATTAATGAAAAACCAACTGTTCATAATAGAATTCTTTATGTTCCAGGCACCATGCAGATGGAAGGTAAGATGGATAGTTTTGATGATTATAATCCACTCAAAGTTCGTACTCAGGCTAAGATGAGATATGAGAGTTTGTTATCACAATCTTTGAGATGTACTGTTCCTTATAATCTTGTACTTGAAGCTGGTGATGTAATAGAAGCTGATTTAATTCAAACTGCTGAAGGAACAGATTCTTGGCTTTCTGGATATTATATTATCAAGGATTTAAGACATAGTATACAAATTACAAATCAGGGTGTAAAATGTTATACGCATCTTAGACTTGTCAGAGATGCACCTGGCAAAAAAGATTAAATAGCTTAGCTAAAGGAGGAATATGGAATCCATCGAAGCACACATCCAGAAAGATAGAGAGATCTTAAAGGATCCTACAATATCTGAACCAAAACGTCATCATATTGAAGATGAACTCCATGATCTTATAGATTATGAGGCTCATCATCATGAAGAGATAGAAGCTGGTGATCATCACGATCCCAATGCTATCGAACTTTTCTGTGATACACATCCAGATGAACCCGAATGTTTAATTTATGACGACTAATGGTTAGTATTCTCGAAGGCACAAATAGTTTTGGCACCAATGGTATTCAGTGGTGGATAGGTCAAGTCGCTGAACGTAAGTCTTGGGCTCCCTATGCCTTGGAGATCTATGATAAGGATGCTGGTAAATCTGGTGAAGATAAAGATATCTATAATCACCGTGTAAAAGTAAATATTGTTGGTAAGACAGATCAAATCGTGGAGCCTATGGAATTACCTTGGGCCCACGTATTGTCTAATCCAATGGCTCAGAGTGGATATGGTGGAGGATATTCTAGTCACAAATTAGAAGGTGGTGAAAGTGTATTAGGGTTTTATTTGGATGGAGATGATCAACAAAAACCAGTTGTTGCTCATGTTTTTTATAGAGATCCAAGAGCTGCAGATCCTACTCCAAATGTTGTTGCTGGTGGAAGTAGGAAACCTGCTGCAAAACAAATATTAGATGTAAAAGATAAACAAGAGGTTGTAGGAAAAAGTCCTAGTAATAATTCAACTATAACTGATAAGGAATTTAGTAAGAAAAGAGAATTTAGCAAGACTGATGGTACTCCTATAGGGGATACTAAAGTACCTATTGCTTCTAATGAGTATTCTAAAGAACAGTCAATGAGTACTGCTGCTTATAGAACTCATGAAGGTTTGAAAAGAGTAAAGGTTGAAAGTCCTGCAACTTGTAAAAATGATAACACTACTAGTGCCATAACTACTGCACTTAGTGATTTTTCTGAAACCTTAATGAAAGTTGAGAATTATGGTGATTTCTATGTTAATAAATTAACTGGAGCTGTAGTAAATCTTGAAGATGAAATTGATTTAGTTGCTAAGAAGGTTGGTGGTTATATGACAGCTACCACTAATAGTATAAGAGATTCACTTTTTTCTAATGTTGAAGAAAGAATAAGTGAATTTACAAATAATCTCGTTCCCGAAGATTTAAAAGCTCCATTTGGAGATGCGTTGAAAGATGTAACTGATGAGATACATTGTTTATTTGGTAATATTATTGCAGCTCTTAAAGATACTATAACTGGGTTTTTAAAGGATTTGATGGGCAATCTTATCAATGCTCCTTTATGTGCTGCCGAACAGTTTGCTGGTACATTGTTGAATAATATAATGAATGGTATTACTGAAACTATAGGGCCAATACTTAATAGTTTAACTTCAGTACTTGGTGGTGCTTTAGGTACTGTTGGTGAAATGGTTGATAAGGCATTAGCTGGTGTTGGTATACTTTATAATTTTCTTGGATGTGATGATCATAAATGTCCTTTACCAAGTAGATATGATGTTGGACTTGGCCCAACACAAAAAGAAAGAGATAATATGAATAAACTTATGGAGTCTGCTTCGTTATTGAATCTTGCAGGTAGTGTGACTGGTCTTGGTGGGTTGGTTGGTAGTGTTAAAGAGGCTGCGGAAAATGTTAAGGGTGCTTCAAGTATTTTTTCTGCGAAAGGTATTGCAGGAGATCCAGCATCATTATTGGGTGTTGGTGGATGTGAAAGTAATGTATTGAGATGTGGTCCTCCTACAGTTGAATTATTTGGTGGTGCAGGTGTTGGTGGATTAGGAAATGCTGTAATAAACAATCTTGGTCAAATTATAGGTGTTGATCTAATAGAGAGAGGTCTTGGTTATACCGTAAAGAGACCTCCATATGTAAGATTTAAAGATAGTTGTGGAGATGGTTCGGGTGCAAAAGCAACAGCTATAATTGCTAGTAATGGGGAGATTGAAAGAATTGTTATGGATAGTTCTGGTCATGGTTATAAAAATACATATGATAAGATTAAAACTGTTTATGGTGATTTAGAATCAGATGCTATATCACAATCTGCAAACTCTGATGCTACACCTGTAATTGCAGAGGTTGATGATGTAGTTGTTATTAATAGTGGGTATGGTTATAATTCTACGGATACTATATCTGTTGGTAATGCTGTTGTTACTCCTAAAGTACTTAATGGTAGATTATTAAGTGTAGATGTTGTTAATGGTGGGTCTGGATTTACAAGTATTCCAGAAGCTACTATAAATAGCGCTACTGGCCAAGGCGCAATTGTAAAAGTGGTTCTTAAATTTGTTCCCCTAACTGGAGTAACTAAATCACTTGATTCTGATCAAATTATATTTGTAGTCAATTGTGTCGGTAAACCAATTACACGTACTAGGATAGGTTCATAATGACATCTGTACCACAACCGCCTGGTGATCTAGATTTCGATATATATCGACATTTTAGACATGAAGCTGGAATGACAGCTGGTGATCTAGGTGAAGTAACTTATAGGTTACTTACTAATAATGGTTCCAGTTTTGGTTTTTATACAAAAGGTGGAAATAGAGAAGATTATATGACTTTTGTGTCTGGTCAATCTGTTGAAGCTTTAGGTGAAGAAATCAAAAGACCAAGGGATGCCGCTCAAGATCCTGTTTTTCCTGCTAAGTTGATTAATTGTAAACATGGTGATGCAGTTATTCAATGTGAAGATGGGGATATTATTTTAAGAGCTGATAATATAGTTTTTGAGGCAAAGGGTGTTACTGCCACTAATGATGGTAACATCACTATGAAGGCTAATAAGAGTATTACTATTGATAGTCCAGACACTAGGGTTATTGGTACTAATCTTCGACTTCAAGCTAGAAAAGACTTTACTATGTCGGCCAAAGGAATTGGTGGTATAATAGCTGGTGTGTTAAATATGGCATCATCTGCTGATTTTGGTGCATCAGTTGAGTTAAGTAAATTAACTTCACTATTAAAAGCAATGAAACTTGATGAATTTGAGGGTAACTAATGGCTAACAATTTTGTTCACTACGGAAATAGAATTACACTTGGAAGTGAGGGTGGTTCTGGTATTTCGGATATAGCTCAGAAAAAACCTTATGAAGACTCTGATTATGGTGGTCTTGCAGTAATTAATGGGCCTGTTCAGTTAGGATATGCACCATTATCAAATCCTCCACTAGGAGTACTTGATGTTGGCCCAACAGTTTCTACTTCAGGCCCAACAGCTTTAAGTGCTGTACATATTATACATGATAAGATTGGTATTAATATTACAGCTCCTAATAATTACATTGCAGGTGATCTTCAAGTAAAACCTGATAGTGGTGATATTCATGATAGTAATTTGAAAGATTGTACAGGACAAAGTTGTGCTTTTACGGGTAGTACAATTAATGTTCAAGGGTGGAAAGGATTTGATATTAAACATCCCAATAAGGAAGGTCATAGATTAAGACATGTATGTATAGAAGGCCCTGAAGCTGGTGTATATATTAGGGGAAGGTTAAACAAAGGAAATAAAATAGAATTACCTGATTATTGGAAGGGATTGGTTGATACTGAGAGTATTACTATTAGTTTGACTCCCGTTGGAGTAGGAAATCAAGATTTATTTGTGGAAAAGATAGAATGGGGTAAAACTGTTATCGTTAAATCTGGCACAGGTAGTCATATTGATTGTTATTATATGATTAATGCTTCAAGAATTGATGGAGAACCTTTAATTGTAGAGTATGAAGGAGATACTCCTGCACAATATCCTGGCAATTCAGAACAATTCTCAATATCTGGTTATGATTACGGTAGAGGAGTTGACAAATAATCATAACTCTGTTATGATATCAAAGTCATCAAAAGATACATGGAAGAAATTTTCGAAACTGACGAATATGTAACTGCTGCGATTGTTGATATTTGCCGACGCTCTTTTTATCTTGTAAGTAATGAGGGTATTGTTCAAGAAATTACATGTGAAAGTATTGAACAATTTATGGATGTTTTGGAAATAGTTGAGTGTGTAACTGAGATTGATGACCAAATTCAGATCATTTATTCCGATATAATTGTGTCTGAAAATGCGGGAGTGGTGTAGGGGTAACATACGAGTTTTCCAAACTTCTGTCCTGAGTTCGAATCTCAGCTCCCGCTTGAGTTAATTAGGTTTTTTGTTGTCTAAATACTAGGAGATGAATCTTGCTAGCGGGATAAGCGACAATGCCTTTAAGTAGACTAGAAAATTTCCTAAAGAATGTTGAAGGTAACATACTATATGTAAATCCAACAGATTTGGATGCTACAGATAGTATTGAAAACCAAGGTAATTCATTAACCAGACCATTTAAGACAATCCAGAGGGCTCTACTTGAAGCTGCTAGATTTTCATACCAGATAGGTCAGGATAATGATAAATTTGATCGTACAACCGTATTGTTGTACCCAGGCGAACATGAGATTGATAATAGGCCTGGATATAACGTAGTAGTAGATCCTGGCAATGCTTCAGCTGCACAGTATAAAGATAGACAAGGTAATGTTATTTCAAGTGCTAATTTTCCCGAATTATCTGATTCTACTAACTTTAATCTTGATGATCCAACGAATGAATTATATAAGTATAACTCTGTAGAGGGTGGTGTAATTGTACCTCGTGGTGTATCTATAGCTGGCTATGATGTACGTAAGACGAAAATAAGACCTAAATTTGTACCAGATCCTGAAAACGCACAAATTGATAAGTCTGCAGTATTCCGTTTAACTGGTGGATGTCATTTTTGGGCAGTAAGTTTCTTTGATGCTAATCCTAAAGAGTCTTGCTATAAGGATTATACAACAAATAAATATCTCCCACAATTTTCTCACCATAAATTAACAGTATTTGAGTATGCTGATGGGGTAAATGGTGTAGGTATTGGTGTGTCAACTACCACTACTGACCTTGAAATGTATTTCCATAAGGTTCAGAGAGCTTTTGGGGATAGTTCTGGTAGAGGAATAGCTGACTTCCCAGTTAATACTGACATGCAACCTAAGTTGCCTGAGTTTGAGATTACTGGACCTGTTATTGTTAATGATATTGCGGTTAGTGAGATTAAAGCTGGTGATGGTTCAACTCCAACTTCAACAATAACAGTAACTACTTCTGCAGCTCATGGGCTTGTTGTAGATAGTGCTATTAGGATAGCTGGTGTTACTGCAGATACAGAAATTTATAATGGTAATTTCACTGTAACTGCTGTAAATAGTGCCACTCAATTTACTTATGAGGCTTCAAGTACTCCAACAACTGCAACTCCTACTATTGGTGGTGTTGAAACGATAGTACCTGATACTGACAACGTAACTGGATCTTCTCCATATATTTTCCACTGTTCCTTAAGATCTGCTTATGGTATGTGTGGTCTTCATGCTGATGGATCTAAGGCATCTGGATTTAAATCCATGCTTGTTGCTCAGTTTACTGGTATTGGATTGCAGAA
>DBHI01000014.1:10576-10850 GCA_002296125.1 Anaerolineales bacterium UBA832
TTGTTGCTCAGTTTACTGGTATTGGATTGCAGAAAGATAATAATGCATTCTTAGTTTATAATAAGACTACTGGACGATATGATAATAATGGTACTGCACCTTCTAGTGAAAAACCACTTTATTTGAATGGATCTGCACGGTATAGACCAACATATAAAAACTCCCATATTAAGTGTTCTAATAATGCATTTGTTCAGGCAGTTTCTGTGTTTGCCGTTGGTTTCTCGGAGCATTTCACTAGTGAAAGTGGTGGTGATATGTCTATCACCAACTC
>DBHI01000142.1 GCA_002296125.1 Anaerolineales bacterium UBA832
TATAGATGGCAATTCTTCCCAAATTGCACCATTCTTTCTTCTATAGATAGCCACATTATCTCTATCATCAGCGAGTCTTACTTCAATAGGTTGATTAAAATGAAAATCTTCATTTCCCAAAACATAAGAAGCTCTATCATGAAAACTTGGTTCAAATAAAGTTGAATCAATAATTAATAATGATTGATCATAAGTAACAGCACCAGGATCACCAGCAACAGAAAATTTTCCATCATAACTTCTTCCTGTCCACCTAAATGCTGAACGGCCTGCTGCAAGTGAAAAATATTCTCGAATTGTAGTGTCACCTACAGCTGCTATAGATGAAACATCAATTGGATAATTTCCTGATGCTTCCATATAAACATTTGCTGAATAAGTAAAATCTGCAATAGTATCAAGATTCCTATTTGAGTTAGCAACATCCATAGAAACAAAAGTAGCCTTTGAAACTGTATCTATAACAAATATTTGAAAGTATTTATTAAATGCATTATTCTGTGTAACAGAAACAGAAAAATGGGGTCTTAGTACGCGCTCAACATCAAGAATAAATAATGACGTGTCAGCAGCTTGTCCATCATCAACAATCACCTGTATTTCTGCTTGATTTGACCATAGAAGACTAGGTTTAAATAAAATAGAGTCTTCCACCGATGATGAGACACTCTCGCTTGGAGTAATAGACACCTTATCTTCATTTGTTATAGCAGATACTGTGAACGTCAATTCTTCATTATCAACATCATTTATAAAAGGCCCAAACTTCAACCACAGTGAGTCATTTTCATATAGAAATGTATCTGGCAATTCTGTATGGAATATAGGTGGATCATTTTTAGGCAATATATTTGCAATCAGTGAATCACGTACAAGTGAGTCACCTTGATCTTTACCAATAAACACAATTTCATGAGCAGAACCATAGTAATTTGAATCACTAACAAAGGTTACAATAGTTTGATCAAGAGTCTCACTATTTTGAGAAGAGCCGTAACTCCATTGTAAACTAATAAGAGGATTATTACTCACTCTATTAATTTGTTGAGTTCTTTCTCTAGTAAAATTTTTAGAAGTAAAATTCTTATTTGGATCAAACCCTAAATATTGCCTTGATACTTTTGCAACAAATTCATTTGAAGCACCAGGCCCAGCCACAACAGTCCCTAATGGAAAGTCTTCATCTAGTTCAGCAGTGTCCCTAATAATGACAACCCAGTCCAAACCTCCCGCTTGATTCCAGTCATTTTCATTTTCTCCAACAGTACCACCATTAGGATCTGTGATATCATTATCAACATCAACAAAATAATCACTTAAGATTAATGTATATGAAGAATCTTCTTGCCACTCAGCAATACCTGTTCCTAAAGATAAAGAATCTCGAAGAAATCCTTCGGGCGGGTCATTTTTTTGCGGAACAGTAAACTGAAAAACATCAGAATGATTAAAATTATAATTATCAGTTACCGATACTGTCACATTAAATGGACCATGATCTGCATTTGACTGCCTAGGTATCCAACTCATGACCCCTGTTAAAGAATCAATCTCTGGTGTTGATAACTTAATGGAAAACAAATCATTATCCGCGGGCGGAGGGCTAAACTCTAGTTCTGGAGAAGAAGCATCTGAGACTATAGCTCTTCTTGTGGCACCTTCATATTCTATAATTTTTCGTATTTGATCCTGTCCACTAATAGTAACTGTAATCTCACACCCAGTATAAAAATCATCTTGGCGTACTGCTTGATATGGAAGTAAAACATAATTTGCAGCACCGCCTCTTGACTCACCAGATTCTATAGGGTCAGTACTTATATCAGTCGAAATAGAAAAAATATGACTATCACCTTGCATTACACTCAAATCTGGATCAACAATTTCTACACTATCAACCCAAAGAGTATCCTCTGGATATTGTGTTACTGATGAAATTTGTGTAATTAAAGGAGCTGTATTTAATCTTAAAAGGGTATCAGAAGAAAGAACCGTTGAATAATTACCTGCTGTATCAATACCAACAATTTGAGCTACATATCTAGTTCCATGTGTTAAAAATAATTCATGTGAAAAAGATGTATCTGGGGGGTCTGTTAACAAAGTATCTTCAAATACAACAAGTTGCCCAGCGGTCGTTGAATCTCTTTTTAATATAGTGAGTTGATATTCTTTTAACCCAGATTCTTGAGGATCAGATTCAATAAATGGTGTCCAAGCAATCTCAACAAGATCATTTGAATAAATGGTATCAGTAGATGCATCGCTAGTTATTCCAAAAACCCCACTAACTATTTGACCAGGAACTGGACCTGAAGGGTCAAATCTTAGACTATCACTACTTGTACCAAATGCCGTTACATTAGCATGCTTATCGTGTACTTTTACCCGGACTGCCAATAAGTCACCAGGCTGCAGACCAGTACTAGCTGTTAAGTTAGTGTCCATTACAGCATATAAATCTTCTATAGACCTAGTAAATGTTTGGAGCCCACCATATTCATCAAGCGTATCATTTTCACCAATCGTTACCCATCCAAGACCTCTGTTTGTATTATAAAATTGTATCTCAATAAGCCCATTTTGCAATGTAGTATCCGTTGGAGGCGCAGCCTCATTCGCTGCATTTTCGATAGGTACTGTTACTCCTATCCCTGTTGTATTTCCTGTTACCCATCCCTTAACAACATTTCCACCAATAACACTTACACTATCAGTCTCATAATAGGTTGGAGGTAGATTATCAACAACAAATAATTGATTATTTATTATCTGATTTTCTGTTAAAACATTATTAGCTAAATCTTTTCCATTGAACTCAAAAAGAACCTGACCATCATTATCTAATCCACTTGCTAATACAATCTGATATACCCATGTGATACCATTATCTGCATTTGGTTCTGACAAATTAACTCCTAAAGAAGAGTCACCTAAAGCAACACCACTCGCTGTATTATAATACATATTAATTGTTGGGGATGGATCAGATACTAATGCTTCATTAGATGTAGCAGTAACTTTCACCGTATCCCCTGCAATACCAACATTTGTTAAACTTGGATTTGTAATATTTTCATATGAAAACTGAACTTGCCCAACCTGATTATTAACTAAAAGCAGAGAATCAACAACTATTGTATTTACTGTATTATCAGCTAAATCTTTAGCATTTGTTATGTTTATACTATCAAGGAGCCCAGTCTCATTATCCTGTCCATCTACAACAAAAGTGTATCTAAAGGTGAAAAGATCGCCTGTGGCATCATATACACCATTACCATTATAATCAGTATAGTCTTCTGGAGACTGCCAACCTTCAACACCATTAGCCTCTATATATTCTTCTGGGATATTATGGAGTTGCATTTCACCTGAGACTGTATTGCCTGCATAAGGATAATATTGCGCGTTAAATATCGGCCTTTGTCCTGAAGCAGAATCTGAAAGCATATCCTCACTAAAAACCGCATAAACAGTCACAGTAGTATCATTACTAGCATGCAACCTAGAAAATGAGACTTGCGCAGAAGGACGTAGTGTATCATAAGTGAAGTTAAGTAACGTATCACTACCTACATTACCAGCAGAATCAAGACTAGAAAAAATAACTTCATACAGTCCTTCTGTATGTGGTATAAAATAAGGATCAGAAGTCCAACCTGGTAAAGGAGTTGGAAATCTATCACCTTCTACTAAATCTGCAGGATCTAAAGAAGTTGAGTAGCTAGTATTATCATCTAAATTATTAAAAGTAACCGAAGCTTCGACAATGGTTGTTATTGCATTTGGCTCATCTAAAGTCCAAGAAAAAGAAGCAAGTGAATCCGCATTATTATATGAACCACTCCCAGGAACTATATTTGAAAAAACGGGAGCTAAATTATCAATTCTAATTTCAGCATTACCTGTAACAGTTGATACAGGATTTCCATACCTATCAGCTGCTAATACTTCTATATTTAGAACACCATTCAAGGTGTCCATTCCAGACTGGTTAAGTGGAATAGAATAATTCCAATCTGTATCAGAATTACCCACTTTATTGATAAGTACAGTATCAGGCGTCCATAACAAATCAGGATAGTTCAATACAATTCTTGGAGGACTATCTTGGTCATCCATTGATTTATCAAATGTAAGCGTCGCCTGCACTGATCCATCTGCATACTTAACCAAATTATCAGGGGTTCCATCATTATCCGGATCATCATATGTAATACTACAATTTGGAGGAGTAGAATCAACACTAATAGTCAGCGCATTACTATTAGCAGATTGATTACCAGCAATATCTTCATGAACAGCAAAGAAATGGTGTGTGGTATCTGAAACAGCAAGATCCACTGAAACAGACCTAGCGCCATCTGGAGAACCATCATTGTCAGAATCTAAACCATCTGGGCCTGAACCGCCTGGAAACAGCTGTGAATCCTCTTCTACAAAAAGAGTATCAAGGCTTTCATTATATACACCATCTCCATCATCAATAACAGAATATAATACCCATTTAAATCCTGGAATAGTATCCGTTTGATCAATTCTTATTATTGGAAGATTTATCAAACCATCAGAGTCTGACTCACCAGTATCGTATTCTGCTATAAGATCTGGCGTACCTAAAGCAGTTGGAGCAGTTGCATCAATTTCCATACTTAATTCTGGACTCGCTTCAGTTACATTTCCAGCTGAATCAGTAACAGTGTATGTTATAGTCCACAAGCCTTCATCAAGCGCACCCTCACCGTCATCAACAATTCCATTCCCATCATCAACCCATGGAACAGCTATAGTAAGAGTAGTTTGATTCTCAGGAACATTTCCAGAGTCGACTACTGAAGTTGTAAAACCCTTTTTAGCATAGACAATAACCTTATCCTTTTTTAGAAAATGCAAATCACTTATAACAAAACGTGGGTTTTGAATATTAGTAATATTATCAGTGTTACTATAACCCTTATCATCATCATCTAACAAATCTGGAGCAGTAAAAGATCCGCTTGGATCTGGATATGTTTGCGGTGCTGTGGTATCAAGGCGATAGACTATACCTGATGAAGCTGAGGAGAGATTTCCAGCATAATCTCTTAATTTTGCAGTTATAGCATACGTACCATCATCAACACCTCCTCCGTTTTCATCAAAAACCGCATCAGCGACACCCGTCAAAGACTCTGATGCAGCATCTATCGGCAAAGCAGCAAAGCGTTTTGGTGCACCATTTAGACCAATCCCCGGGTTTTGACTACTTGATGTTAAAGCGTAGTACAAGATTACAGAATCCGTTGGTGTTAAATTGGCTATTGTATCAGTAACCGTAAAAGTTGGAGCTGTGTTAAAACCAGCATTGTCACCAGATATACCTGTATCAGATCCAGGATCTAACACGATAGCTAAATCAGAAACGGATGGTGGAGTAAGGTCTACTTGGACTTGTAATCTAGGAGCATCCACAATCGATGAAGTGTTACCAGCAACATCCTGAGCAGTCACATAATAGTCTAAAGTATCATCAACAGAATTAGAAATCGTGAAAGTTGCAATACCTCCATCATCTGCGACTAATAATGCTGAATCAATTTTTGTTCCTTCACCAACATCTATAACATTATCACTATTAGCATCATTCCATAGATAAAGAAAACCATACTCACCTGTAACAAGTCCACTTGAAGTAATTGACATTGAGGAAGCGTTTGTAAGATTATCACTATCTGAGGGACCTTTATCATCTGCGGCAGCCAAATCTAAATCTGAAGGATCATTTGGTGATGTATAATCAACCGTAACACTTAGCCCGTTACTCAATGCAGATTCATTACCTGCAAGATCAATCACTTTATATGCAAAAGAGTAAACACCAGCTGTTAAATTTGTAGGAACCTGCAACGAATCACTGAATCTATTTTGATCCTTACGACCACCAACAGAAAATGATGTTGCACCTGATGAAGTGGTAATATAAAGCTCCAAAGAGTCAGCAGATACATCAAGAGATTTAAAATTCAGTCTTGGGTTACGTACATTTGTGATATTATCTGATCTTGATACTCCTGAGTCATCTTCAATAATTAAGTCTGGTGGCTCTGCAATCACAAAAGACGATGTATCAACAGTAATAGTAAATTCTGTTGTATAATCAGAGAAATTACCAGCATAATCTTTTGTTCTAAGCTTAATCTGGTAATTATTTTCACCTAATTCATTGACATCATTGATGACTAAATCTTCTGAATTGCCATTCACTACACCTTTAGCAACAAGATTATCATCACTACCGGCCACAGTTGCATATAAAAAAATGGAATCTGTTAGCGCACTACTTGTAACCAAGTTTTTTACTCTGAAAGTAGGCCTAACAAGATTAGTAATATTATCAGTTGTATCTAACCCTGTATCTGAAGTCCCAATGAGATCAACTAATACTGGAGGAAACTCACCAGCATCATCATAATCATCATCCTCATTCACTTTATTACCATCAATATCAGTGGGAGTATTATCAAATGTAATATCTATAAGATCAGATAAAATTGAAGCATTACCTGCTAAGTCTGAAACCATAGCTGCATATGATGTTGTAGCAAGAGAATTAATAGTGAGATTAACAACTGATGCATCTATATCAGCGCTTGCTGATGTATCATCATCTGCAGTAGAAACGGTTCCTTTTGTATCAATAATAAATATTTTATCATCATTAGTACTAAGGCCACTGACTTGGAACTCTACCGTCTCTAAATTTGTAACATTATCTGTGTTAGAAGTACCAGTGTCATACTCGTCATCTCCATCGCTACCACCATCATCTAAAAGATCTGGTGCAGAAGGAACAGAGGGAGCAGTTAGATCTATTGTAACATCAGTTGAAACACTCATATTGGATTCATTTCCAGCGCTATCGATTACCACATATGAAAAACTATATACATCCTCAGCCATGGCCGTAGTTAATTTTACACTATCAGTGATTGCCGTTGCCATACGATGATTCGCTAAAAATGCATCAGTTACATCAAGTGCAACCGCATCATAATAAATAGCAATCAAATTTCGTTCCCCAGGAGCTAGACCAGCGACCATCATTGTTGGCTTAGTTACAGATGTAATATTATCAGTATCTAAAACACCTGTATCATGATCAGGGATTAGATCAAAGGCGTCTCCTACTGCTGGTGCTTGTGTATCCATCCTGATTTCTATAGAATTATCAGGAGTCGCCACAGAAGACGCAGACATGGCAGAAACATTACCTGCAAGGTCTCTACTTTTTATCGTAATCGTATAAGTATTAATTGAATGCGCAATGGCAGTTGACGTAAGACTCGCAGTATTACCTGTAACCTCCACACTATCTACACGCGCTCCATCAACAAATAAAATTAAAGTATCAGAAATCGCGGTTGCTGCTGTTAAACCTGTTACGGTAAATGTTGGCGTTGTATCGTTTGTTAATCTGTCTGAAGACGAAGTACCTGTATCAGATGCACCATCTAAAGCGATAGTAAGTGCTGAAATATTTGTTGCAGTTTTATCAAATGCAACTGCGCTTCCATCAGTAACATCAGTTACCTGAGTCCCTGCATTTGTAGCCAAATCTTGATAATCAATAGTAAACGATATATCACCTTCTGTATCTGCCTCTAATAAAGTATATGTTGCACTCCACAGGGTGTTATCATCTCCCTGAGTAACAGTCGCAGTTATATTATCAGATGCTGGATTTATCACAACAACAGGACTTGTCCTCAAAGGATGGCTCCCAGTAAAACTTATCGTTATCTGATCACCAACCTTAGCCTTTGAGGTGTCATATTTATTATTACTTAGAATAGAAACTGCAGTTAAAGTTGGTGCCGTTTTATCAAATGTAATTGCAGAACCTGATGTAAGATCAGAATTTGTCTTAGTGGGACCAGAATTACCTGCATAATCTTTATAGTCAAGGACAAGAGCTAATTCACCTTCAGTATCTAAATTTGTCATTGTATATGATCCTGTCCATTGCAAATCATTTGTTCCAGGCTCAGCAACAGTAGTAACAACATTCCCACCAATTGTCAACACAGGAACCACAACAGAAGGGTCAGTGGTAATAGCAAGTGGCTCATCTCCAGTAAATGAAACAGTAATAACATCACCAACAGTTGCTAAAACACTTGAATTATCATTATCTGAAGATATCGTTAAGGCATCTAAGTCAGGAGGATCTCCATCATAAATAACATTGCCAGTCACACCTTGGGTGATCTGGGTCCCAGGAACCGTAAAAATATCTTTATAATCAATCTGGTAAGGAATAATATTTCCATAACCAAGATTAGCTTGATAGGTTGAAGGAACAACAAAAGCAGCCCTCCATCCTTCTGTAACACCATCCCAATCAGATGATTTATTTACAGTAGCCACATCAGCGGTTCCTGCAGCATTTATAATAACGCTTACAGTACTTTCTAAAAGCTGTTCATCTGCTTCAAATTCAACGGTTACGATATCATTATTTTTTGCATAAGCAGAATTAATTGTATTATTTGATGTAAATGTAATATTTGAAAGTGTAGGCGCAGTATTATCATAAGTAACATTGCTACCATCTGAATCATTTAGACCATCAATTGACGTAATTTGACCAGCAGTATTAGCATTACCTGCAAGATCTAAAGCATCAATACTAAAAGGAACCGTTCCTACTGTTTCAGCATTTCCAGCCGTATGAGTAGCAGTCCATTTTTTATTATCAAAACCATCAACGTCTTCTACAGTAGGTGCAGAATTTTGCATTATTGTTACAGTTGGAGTCTGAATCGCTTCATTTGCAATTATAGTAAGAGTAACTATATCTGCTGGAACTGCATATTGAGGTAAATCATTATCCGTAGCAATATCAACTGTAGTAATAGTTGGCCCAGTTCTATCTACCATTACTACAGAGCCGCTTGAAGTTGCAGTAACAACAGCTCCTCCACTTCCATTACTACCTGTATTCCCAGCTGGGTCACTAAAACTTACTGTAAATGCGACTCCAGTCTCAGCATCCCCACCAATTATGGTTCTAGTCGCCTTCCAGGCATTAGTCCCATTTGCGGCAACAGTAACGCCATCTGCAGAGCCTAGCATCGTAATAGTTGGAGTATTTATTGTCTCAGATGATTCAAATGTTAATTGTATTTCATCACCTTGTTTCGCATATGCAGAATTAGAATTATCAGAGACCATAACAATGTTGCTCAATGTTGGACGGATTGGATCATATTTAATAGAGGTTCCATCAGTAGTAGAATTATTAACAGTTGCACCAGCATTACCTGCAACATCTTCATAATCACTAATAACAAATGGGATTGCATCAATATTACTTGAGCCATCTGTTGATGACATCGTGTATGTTGCTGTAAAAGTTGTGGTGCTATTTCTGGTAACCGTTGCATTATTGCCATTAATAGTTACTGTCGGATCTGAACCAGCTTTTATCGCTTCAGTAGAAGTAAGGCTTAAAGTAACCACATCACCAAGAACGGCAACAGTATTATCTGAATTATTAGAACTTATTGTAATAGCGCCAGCTCCTTGTGCGGTAGTCTCATTAAAATAAGGAGGAGTTTTATCAAAAGTAATTCCAGAGCCATCAGCATCATTAATTAAAGCTGTTACCTGAGTACCAGCATTACTAGCCAAATCTGAGAAATCTATAGAAAAAGTCACAGCACCTTCAGTATCACCATCAAGCATGGTGTATGTAGATGTATAAACAGATAAACCAGAGGTACTGTTAGAAAGAGAAGCAGCCCCAGATCCACTCCGACCAGCAATTTCAATACTTGGTGTTTGGATAGGCTCCTCGGAAACAATATTCAAAGTAATAATATCTCCTACTTTTGCAATCGTCGCTCCATTGCTATTATTCGATGAGATACTTGCTGTACTAAGAGTAGGTACAACTTCATCATAGATAACATGACTACCAGCATCATTAGCAGTTGAAGTAATTTGCGCACCATTGTTACCAGCCATATCTGTAAAATCTAATGTAAATGGCGTAGCACCATCAGCTAAACCCGCAGGCATGGTGTATACAGCAGTCCAAATTGAATCTGTGTTTCCACCTGATACAGTTGCAGCATTTGAAAAAACGGTAACAGTTGGCGCTGTCTTTAACTTATCTGTTGCCTTCATGGATAAAGTAACTAAATCACCCACTTTTGCATAATTTGTATCGCTACCACTTGAACTCATTCTCACATAAGACATCAAAGGAGTGGTCCTATCAAAAATAACACTCGAACCATCAGTAGTCGCAGCTACAGTAGCAGAATTACCAGCATAATCTTCAATATCTAAGGTAAAGGCGACATTCCCTTCAGTGGTACTATTACTAGTTGTTAGCGTTGATTCAAATATAGTTCTATTATCAGCATCTCCTGAAGTCATAGAAACAGAAGAGCTAGTTAGTGCTATAGTACCTGTTGGAGGATTTGAAGAGGATAAGTTTTCATTTGAAGTAAAAGATACTTTAATCACATCTCCTGACTTTGCATAATCATCATTATCCGTACTCACTGACGCAATACTCACTGAATTTAATGCAGGAATGTCATTGTCTATGGTTACAGAACTTACATTTTCATCAATTGCTGTCTGATTACCTGTTAAATCTGTCATAGTAAAACTATAAGATACTGGGGCACTTGCTTCACTACCATTCAACTGCACCTGCGCACTCCAATTTCTGGCATCCACTTTACTAATTATTTCATTACCATTACCATCTACACTTCTACCAGCTATAGTGGCAGCTGTTATACCGTAAGGATTTTTACTAGCATCTCCCTGCAGATCTTCCTGCGCAATTATAGTTAGCGAAATAATATCATCCTCAATTCCATAATTACTATTTGTGCTATTGCTTGAAGAAACTGTAAGAGACGCAAGAGTTGGTGGTGTATTATCAAAGATAACTGCACTACCTGATGTTATACCAGTTTTAGTTACTTCAGTACCAGTATTACCAGCAAGGTCCGTAAAATTTATAGTAAAATCAATTTCGCCATCGGAGTCTTCTGCATCCATAGTTTTTGTTGCTACCCATGTAACTTTATCGCCATTCGCATTAGCTTCTACTGCTGACTCTCCTGCTATTAACACAACAGGCGTTTGAACTGCTTCCCTAGTAGTAAATGAAACCGTTACAACATCATCAGCTTTTGCACGTTCAGAGGTTAATGAATTATTTGAGCTACTTGCTACAGCATCGAGCAGTGGCGCAGTATAATCAAATGTAACAGAACTCGCATCAGAAGTATTGGTGATAGCACTAACGGTGTTTCCTGCACGGTCTAAAACATTTGATATAGAAAAAGTCACCGCAGTTTGCGGATCACTTGCTTGGTTTAAAGTATGAGTAGCAGTATAATTTGTTGAAGCAGTAGATGGATTAACCGTTGGACTAGTATTACTTGAAATTTGAACTGTAGGAGCGCCATTCAGAGTTTCATTAGAAGCAATAGAAACCGTGACAATATCACCATGTTTAGCAAGAGAGCTAACGTCATTGTTTGATGCTATGGTAACCGTTAACTCAGGACTCGATTTATCAACGGTGACAGTAGATCCATCTGTTGTGGTGGTTAAATTAGACGCGCCAACATTATAATTTGCATCATAATAGACGATTGAATAGGTAACCACTTGCTCTGCATGGGTAGAAACTGTATTATAAAACTCCCACTGAGTCGCATCTGAACCTGATCGCGTGTTGAAAGAAAGCCCTGCCATATTTCCTGTAAATACATAAGAACCAGCATTGATTAAATCTTCAGAAGCAGTAATACCTATTGTTACCACATCATCAGTAGTCGCGAAAGCTGTATTTGTACTATTATCAGACGCAATTGTCGCTGAGCTAATAGTAGGCCTTGTAAGATCCAAGGTCCATGATACTGGACTGGTCGGATAGTAGGTACTTGTTTCACTTTCATAAACCTGCAACTTAATACCTTGAGCATTATCATCACCTGGCCATGCTGACAATCCTGCTAGTACCTCATGACTAACAGAAATTTGAGCTAAACCACCATCTGAAAAAAACCTACCATTACTAGTGGCTCCTCCAGTGGTTGCTGTCATTGATGAAAAACTAGAATACCAATTTGTACCACCATCAAATGAAACTCTAATCCTATAAGTATTATCATCATTACACCCTGCGGTACAAGATGCAGTAAACCCACCAACACCTGCGGCAGTACTAGCCGTACTCATCGCAATATTATACTTTAAATAAGAAGTGCCTTCATTACCTGGAGTAAACTCAATAGTTTGAGATTTTAATAATGAAATCCCCACCAGATAAATAAAAAGAAAAGATAATATGTGGCTTTTATTGCTCATAAGCACTATTAATTTATTCTTTTAATACCTATTAAAGGTTGATCCCCAGCACAATTTGACCATCCATCCAACCAACACGACCTAACTCAACTGAATCTGCTGTCTTAGCAGAAACTGCCTCAGTGGAGCGTATACCACCTCTTACTTCCATAGAACCAATTCTAACTCCATATGATGATTCCATGGTATATCCAAAAGAAGACCCAACCATTCCAGCACCAATTTTAATTTTACCTGGTCCAGCGGGAAAACTCATCATACCCATAACCGTTATTCCGCTAAAGGTAGCATCTAAAGGGACTGGGCTACCATTTATCTCCTGATAATTTGCATTTGTGAATTTAAAATTTCCGACCTCAGCCCCAAATCTAAATCTTGCACCCAATACTTGCATTAAGACTGGAAATTCCACGCTTGCTCGAAGCTCAAATGTAGAATTCCAAAACATAAGCATTGGATTAACAAATCGTGGTGAACCTATAGTTAAATCAACAGTATATCCGAGCCTCTCTGCAGCATCTTCAATTCTTTGATTATTACGATTATTTCGATTTTGCCTTCTTTCTTCTTCTTCTTCTTCTTCTTCTTCATATTCATCCTCATCTTCGTATTCATCTTCATATTCATCATCATCTTCATATTCATCGTCATCTAAATATTCATCTTCATATTCATCATCATCTTCATACTCGTCATCACCCCAATATTCTTCAACATCATCCTGCGCCATAAGAGCATTCGATGGGTCTATTATTATAAATGCCATCAGTACCCATAATAGGAACTGACCAAATTTAAGAAGGATTGAAAAATGTATTCTTTCCAACATGTTTAACTCCGCATTTGGTATACCACTCCCGTGGTTTTATGCTAATAACTATTTTATCTTACCTCGCGAGCACATAGGCTCAACGAAATATAAGTATATGTCTAGGTCGCTGTCAAATTTAAAATAAAACTTAATTTATTAATATAATAATAGTTTTTTGTGATATTTAATAAAATTCAACCTAAATAAGATTTACAAATAGGCCCATAAAATACAACCCTTCATTTAAGGGGGTTTGTCATCAAGAAACTATGTTTCTCATCAATACGCCCGGAAGGATTCGAACCTCCGACCTTCGGGTTATGAGCCCGATGATACTAGACGGTTATCATTTATTCTGTAACAGATATGTAGCATATCTTTATAAAATGTTACAATTATGTGACATAAAGTAAATCCAAGAAATCTAACCATTGCTCTATAAAAATTTATTAAAATCCAATAGAATGAATAAACCTCAAAAACAAATAATCTTTATTGAACTACTCATTGTAGGTTTAGTGATATGGAGATATTTAGAGAACAGCCTTACTTTTAATTCTGCCCTTATCTATACCTTGTTATATGTAGTCTGTATGTTTGGGTGGTTTTATTTTCGAGGAAAATAGCATTCAAACCTTTTTTGGTTTATTATTGATGTGATGCATATGTATGGTTTAACGTACTAATGTTAGTCATTTACAATAGACCCATCATCCCGCAAACAAAAAACCCCACAAATGTAGGGCTTAATAGGAATCATGGTATAATAGGTCTATTTATTTTTAACATACCTTTCAAGCCACCTATCTTGTTCCCAAAGCATGTGCATTATGCTCTCCTTCGCTCGATAGCTATGACTTTCTTTGGGAAGCATAACTAAACGAGTAGTGGCCCCTAAACCCTTCAAAGCATTAAAATACCTCTCACTTTGCAATGGATATGTTCCTGAGTTGTTATCCTCCTCACCATGAATTAAGAGCAAGGGAGTTTTAACCTTTTCTGCATGCATAAAAGGAGACATATTATAGTAGGTGTCTGGTGCCTCCCAATAATTTCTTTCTTCGCTTTGGAATCCAAAAGGAGTTAATGTTCTGTTATAAGCGCCGCTCCTTGCAATTCCAGCAGCAAAAAGTTTAGAATGGGATAAAAGATTTGCAACCATGAAAGCTCCATAACTATGGCCTCCTATTGCAACTTTTTCTTTGTCGATATATCCTAATTCATATACTCTATTGATAGCTGAAGAAGCATTATCGACTAATTGTTTACGAAAATTGTCATTGGGTTGATTATCTCCTTCGCCAATAATTGGAAAAGAAACATCATCTAAAACAACATAACCTCTAGTTAACCAATATATAGGAGATCCCCAATATGGGAATGTAAATTCGTTTTTGTTCTGGGTTATCTGGGATGCACTCTTATTATCTTTAAACTCTCTGGGATATGCCCACATTATCATGGGTAGCTTTTGTTTCTTATTAATATCATATCCTTTCGGTAAATATAATGTGGCTGATAAATCTATTCCATCAGATCTCTTATATTCAATGACTTCTTTACTTACATCCATTATGCTTAAAAATGGATTTTCAAAGTCTGTTATTTTTGTTAGAGAATCTGTTTTTAAATCTCTAAAAAAATAATTCGGATATTCTGATGCAGATTCAATGCGAGTCAGGATCATGTTATTGTCTGC
>DBHI01000116.1 GCA_002296125.1 Anaerolineales bacterium UBA832
ATAAATCTTGTTACCGGTGGGAATTATCTCTTATTAATGCAGAAGCCTATAGTACCTACTCTTGCTGATTATCTTGATGTATGGCCAGGATACCTGTTTTGGTTGGAAATAGTTGGTATCTTAGTAGTAACGATTTGTTATTTGCCTTATGCAATTTCTGATAGTAAGTTGTTTAAATTGATCACCTCTAATTTGGTGCAACAAGATACTTAGTTTTTTGTTATAGTTTAGTTGATTTTTTATCAGGAATTATTTTATTATGTAGATCAATACGTGTTCTAAATTGATCTACATAAAACTGTTGTCTTTGGGGATCATTACAATAAATTAATAAGAGTTTATTATTTTTTACGTAATAAATAGCATCCTGCATAAATATTTTACCAATATAACATGCATCAGCTATTGAGAAATTAGTAGCCCAGCTTGGTTCATTGTGTCCCGTAGTAGGTGAGTAACCAATAAGTCTTTGAGCCCATTTTTTTCTTGAAGATATTAATTTGTGCAGTTTGTGGTCTGAGTTACAATTTGTTGTATCGGTCCATTTCTGACCTGTCGTTGCATATCCAGAAATTATCGCAAAAGTTTCAGGCCATGAATTATCATATTGTTTGATTATAAAACGTGTTTCGTAATATGGTTCAACCTTTGGTCCACATTCAATACAGTTACTCATATAAGGTGGTGTGTTTTTGCTATAAAAAGCACTTATATTGATCAAATTTTTGCAATATTTGCACCAACCTTCACAGTAATATGGATAACCTTTTGTATAATTCCTATTATGTTTGTGTTGTTGTTGATACAACAATTGTAATCCCCAGTATTTTAGGGTTAGTTTAGTATTAATATTTGTAGTACGTTTCCACACTATGTCTGTATTATAAATTGTATCTTTGGCATTACATTTTTCACATCTTCCGCTTATTATTTTGGGTAGAATTGGCAATAAGGTATGATATGTAATATCGTGTGGACTACCGTTCCATTTGTATATTAAGTTTTCTGTACATTGTGAGCAATATTTGTTTTTGATATGCATAATTGGTGTGTAGTTACGATATTACATTCACTATATAAACTTCATTAGCTTTTATTGAATACTTAATCTTATTGATATTTTACAATACTAAATAGTTGTTTTCATTTATAATCTTTTCTTTGGAGATATTTGGAATGCTTAAAGATATAAAAAGGATATTGATTTCTGAAGAACAAATACAGTCCCGAATAGATGAATTAGCTAATCAGATTAGTAATGACTACTCTGATGATGAATCATTGTTGTTGGTCTCCATTCTTAGGGGAGCATTTATATTTACTGCTGATTTAGCACGAAAGCTTAAGGTTAAACATGCTGTAGATTTTATAGCCGTAGCTAGTTATAACAAAAGTACCTCGAGTGGTGAGGTGCGTTTGATTTCAGATTTGCGTCAATCGATTGAGGGTAGGCATGTTCTGATTGTTGAAGATATAGTTGATAGTGGTACAACTCTTAGATATTTGGCAAATCTTTTCCGTGAGCGTAATCCAGCTTCTGTGAAAAGTTGTGTTATGGTATCTAAAGATATAGTAAATAACAAAAATTCCAATCATCATGTTGACTACTTGGGTTTTGTAATACCTGATGTATGGGTGGTAGGATATGGGTTAGATTATAATGATGATTATCGTACGTTACCATATATTGCTGAATTAAAATTCTAAATCTCTAACAAACTGAATAGTTAACTTGTTTTACGATTCTATGTGTTAATTTTATTAGAAGAGAATTGATAAATTTAAAATTACAAATAGGATGATGGATGAAATGACAAATATAGTAAATGCATAGAACCATTTAGGTGGTTTATTGTATGACATATTTTTGCTAATGTTTTATATGAATTGCGCCACACTGATTCAGATCAAAGTGTTTTGGCCATTCAGTGTGATCATCATATTTTGCTTCATTTAGATTAGTGTTTGTTAGATTTGTATTGGTTAAATTAGCTCCGCACAGGTTTGCCAATGATAGGTTTGCTGATTCTAAAACAGCACCACTAAGATCTGCTTGATTAAGTATTGCTCCACTCATTTGTGCTTTTATGAGACAGCAATGATTTAATTTGGCTTTAGTCATATCTGCACTATTGAGATTAGCTGTATGTAAGTTTGCTCTGTTTAAGACTGTGTAGCGCATGGTAGCTCTCACCAGGTATACAGGATCCATCTTTGCTTCTGTTAGATTAGCTTTACTTAAATTGCTTCTACTAAGGTTTGCACCTCTCAAATTTGCTCCTTGTAGATTTGAGTCAATAAGTATTACGCCAAATAGGTTTGCTCTGATCAAATTGCTCTTTGACAAGTTTATATTTGATAGATCAATTCCTTCAAGTTTGTGAGTTATATTTTCTATGTCATCTTTTGTGAATTGTTTTATGTTCATTGTAATACTATATCATGCTAGTAAAAATATGTTGTGATTTGTGCTGTGTATTTTGTTCGTTTCTGTGTTGGTGTATACTTTCCAGGTGTTTTTTAGAAGATATATGTGGCTTATTACAAAAAATCCTAAACTTTTGAGTTTTGGATTTGTGATGTTATTTTTTTGTTTTTAAAATAGTTGTGGATACCCAAGAAGATATTAGTATGATTGCTAAAGATATGATTATGCGGGGATGTCCATCCCATGGTCCACATGTTTGAATGGTTCCTGTGATAGGTTCAACACATGTGTTAGACCATTGATTCCATTGAGTAGCACAGTATACTGTAGCGAGAAAAATTACAGCACCAGTTATTCTCTTTTCTTTTTTTGAAGATTCTTTGTATGTTCTATATAATACAAAGAAAAATGCTATAAATGCTATTGTATCTACTATCATTTTTTCTCTAATTACTAATAATATAAAACTAACAACTTTGTTTGCATTATCATTCTTGGTGTCTGTGTTTGAATAACCTGCAAAGTATTATTCCAACTTTGTTAAGCGTTTTTACAAGCATTCACTTAATTATATATTCAATATTAAATAGTATGGACAAGAAAGAGGATGATATACTTTATGGCTTAATAATCTTATGAGGAGATAGTATGAATATGAGGAGATAGTATGAATACGCCTATTTTGCTTGCGGTGATTGGACTTTTTGGTTTTGGTATGGCTAACTTTTTTTGGAAAGTTGCTGGCGTTAATGATGTTTATTCACCCAGTTTTATGTTGACAGAAGGGGTTTTTGTTGTCATTACGGCTATTATAATCCATATATTTCAGAAACAGACCTATGTTTTGAGACCTAGTATGTTAGGGATTGCCTCTTTGTCTGGTGTTGCTACAGCAGCTGGAATTTATCTGACAATGTTGGCATTGAAATTGGGAGGTGAAGGTAGTGTAATTTTTCCAATTAAGTCAATGTCAGTTGTTGTGGCTGTTTTATTGTCATATTTTGTGTTTCGTGAATCAGTAACCTTGACAAAAGTTTTAGGTTTAATCTTAGGTATGAGTTCAATTTTTTTACTTTCAAGATGAAATTAAGAAAATTGAAATGATTAATACGAATAATATAACATTGGATTTGGGGAGTTAATTATATGAATATTTCTGTGACTTTGGCGGTAATATCTTTAATATTTATGGGTTTGAGTAGTTTTATGAACAAGGTTGCTGTATCAAATGGTCTGTATTTTCCACCCCTACTAATGATTATTAATGTTTGCTACATTGTTATGGCTTTGATTATCCATATGAATCAGAAGCAGCCATTTGTGATTACTCCTCGTATGTTGGGTATTGGTAGTTTAGTTGGATTGTTTGGTTCGATAGGTTATGTATGTATGTTTTATGCTTTGAATAATGGTGGTATGGGTAGCGTTGTGTTTCCTATAGTAGGTCTTAGTTTAATTGTGTCAGTGATTTTATCCATAGCTATATATCAAGAACCACTTACTGTAGGTAGGATTGTTGGTTTGAGTTTAGGCTTAGGATCAATAATTTTGTTATCTAGATAGGAGATTCTTTTATTTAATCTGATGTAGCATACTAATATAATCTTTTTGTATTAAAGACGTTTATTAGAGGTTGGTTCTTGAGATACAATTTCAAATTGTCACAGAAAAGCTCTGTTATCAGATAGTTTTCTCTTATACTTGTACTCGCAGAATGAGGACTAATTAATACGTTTGGCATTGACCATAATGGACTCTCTTTAGGAAGTGGTTCTTTTTCAAAAACGTCTAGATATGCTCCATCTAATTGTCCTTTATATAATGATTTTATTAGAGCTTGTTCATCAACTACATTTCCTCGAGCAATATTAATTAGAATAGCACCTTTTGGCAGCATATTTAATTCTGTTTCCCCAATCAGTTTATCAGTTTGTGGTGTGTGTGGTACAGACAAGATTAGGTAATCAGTTTTGTTTAAGTACTTGTAAAGATGCTTGCTAGTGTCAATTACTATATCATCTATCTGAATGTTTCCTCTATGGGATTTAGTTCTTGTTATGCCAATTACCTTCATGCCAAGTGTGTGAGCTATTTCAGCAATTCTCTTACCTATTTTTCCCATACCTAATATCAAAACTGTTTTTTCTAACAAATCATTTCCCGCATATCTTTCCCAATGCTTTTGTGATTGTCTTTTCATCATGCAAGTAAGTTTTCGTGAATGCATGAGCATAGATAGTAAACAAAATTCTGCTAGTGGTTGAGCATGTATTCCACTGGCAGTAGTAAATATGGTATTTGGCAATCTCGTGTCATAGTTTAGGTCATCTATTAGTTGGCCAATACCTGAACTTGTAGCCTGGATCCATTTGATGTCAGGATTTATCTCTGGGAGATCATGGAGATGGGTTTGGTCAAAGTCAAATAGTATATCAGCTTGCTTTAGTAATTGTATCCATTGTTCTTCTTGTTTTTTAGTTCTTGATATTGGATGTCCGTCATGGTCAGCTGGGTATCTGGGTTGACGTAATAGATATGGATGATAATTTACAATTATTCGTTTATCTAGTTCCTGAATCATATGTACATACTCTGGTTCTAAGTAGCTTGCAATTAGGATTGAAAGTTTATTGGAGTTTTTAGTGGACATAAGATATTTGTATGTATGTTAATTTGTTCTTGGAGAGATTTTATGATTCCGCAACTATATTGTACAATTTTAACTAATTTAAACCAATGTGAACTTATAGGGCGTTTATTTAGTTTATGTATATTAATATTCAGATACTAATGTAATCATACATTAGTAGAGGCATACATGAGGAAGGCCATACATGCGATTATGTACATATATCAATAATACATCTACACAGGCAGGTATTATAGCGAATAACCAATTATTACCATTGCCTGAAAATGATGTTAAACAGGTGATAGAAAAATACACTTTAACTAGATTGATGAAGTTTGTCAAAGAGTTTTCTGGTGACTATATTGATTTACATAGAGTAGAAGTAACAAGTCCATACTTAAATCCGCCAAAAATATGGGGTATTGGATTAAATTACAGTGATCATGCAGAAGACCTTGCAGTGGAGTCTCCTCGTGATGAGCCTGCTAGTTTTATGAAACCAGCTACTACTATAACTCCACCAGGTGGACCAATAATTCTACCCTTACAGAGTAATAAGGTTACTGGTGAAGGAGAATTAGGGATTATTATCGGCAAAAGGTGTAAGAATGTTTCTGTTGCAGATGCGTCAAAGGTTGTTTTTGGGTATACGACTATTATTGATGTGACAGCTGAGGATATTCTAAAGAGAAATCCTAGATATTTGACTATGTCAAAAAGTTTTGATACTTTTTTTTGTTTTGGGCCTGATATTGTTACTAGTAATGTGATCAATGATTTAGATTCTATAGTGGTGCGTACTGTTTTAAATGATTCTGTTATTGTTGAGAATTTAGTTGAAAATATGACTTTTAGGCCTATGGAATTGGTATCATTTCATAGTAAGATTATGACGCTTGAACCAGGTGATATTATTTCCACTGGCACTCCAGGTGCATTACGGATTAGTTCGGGAGATGTTATCAAGTGTCAAGTTGATAACATTGGGTCAGTTTCCAGTAATGTTATTGATTGCAGATAGACGTTATAATATATAAAGCCCGCAATACTATATTATTGATAATATTACGGGCTTTATTAATAGAAATTGATTAAAAAACAATTTGCTACTTATGCATTGTTACCAAACGCGTTGCTAATACCTATCATGAATACGGGCCATAAAATAACCCCTCCTAAAATAAATATGGGAGCCCACAAGTTTCCAGGTATTAATCCAAAAAGTGACAATGCTTGTGCAACAATTATCAACGTGCCTGCTCCTTTTCCTGCAAGTGATGCCCAAGAAGGTAATAAGTTAGAACTATCTGAATTTGTTAGAATCCATGCCCATATTCCGTAAAGTACAAATATTACAGAGTTAATTGTACCTGCCATACCAGTGACTTGATCAGAATTAAATTCAGTCTTAAATACAGAATTTGCGGTAAAAGTTGGAGATAGTGAATAGGTGAGTTGCATAGTTGCAGCAATCAATACTATTGTACTGAATATACGTAAGTCAACTTTATCATCTGCACCAAACAATTTCATACACAATCCTATGGCAAAAATATGTCCAATTCCTTGGAAGAATCCTAAAACATTATTTATAGGTCCCCATTGCTCACTATATCCAACAAATTCGGGTCCTATTAGTATTGCTCCGATGAAAAAGCTGGCAACGGTAGTTATTGCAGCTAACATAGCCATTTGTCTACCACGACGTGCTTCTAATGAAGTTATCATAAATTTCTCCTTTGATAATTATGCAAGCAAACTTATTATGATTTGTAATATTATTGCATTAATTACAGATTACAGGTTTTTTTTTGATAGTGTTTTATAGGATTTGCATATTGTTGGATTATTTATATGTTTTGGAAATCAATATTTAACCTAAAAGTCCAACAGCTGTTGGACTTTTAGGTTAAATATTGAAACTTACTATGATATTAGCTTATCTTGCTTCCAAATGCTTGACTCATACCAAGAGACCAAAGTGGAAATCCAATAAGACCTGCTATTAGCCACACTGGCCACAGCACATTATCTAAACCCGTTGCTAGACCAGTTAGTGCTAAAATATGTATCAAGACTATTAATGCTCCAGCTACAATTCCTCCTAATCCTCCCCATGAGGGTAGCATATTCCCTCGGTACTTTAATGATATCAATAGTACGAATAGTGGCATAATTATCCAAGTACCTGATTCCACAGCATTTTTTATCTCAGATACTTGAGTTGGAGTGAATCCTTCTGGACCAAATCCACCAGATGTTAATGATGGAGAAAGATCGGTAAGCATGGCAATTGTAACTCCAATGACAGCAATAGATCCAATTGCTTTAATAAAAGGTTCTTCGTCGAGGTTAAATAGTTTCATGGAGTACATAATCACTATTATTAACGCAAAATTACCAACAAAGTCAACTGAGGCAAGAAGTAAGTTTGGTTGGGAGGTGTCAGTATCTCCGATTATTACATTAATGGCGATACTGACAACAAGTGAAATTGCAGCTAGTAATGCCATATTTTTTCCAAATTTTGCTTCTACAGATGTAAGCATAATGTTCTCCTTTTATGATAAATAAATGATTGTTTGATATGTTTTGTATTATTTCATAAATCAGATCTTCTATAAGATTATATTCGTACTAATTTTCTATTAGTTAATTTTTGCAAGTCATTG
>DBHI01000147.1 GCA_002296125.1 Anaerolineales bacterium UBA832
AAATGGGGAAGAGTTGCCCCATTTCCATTGCTGCTCCGACAGCATGGTCGTTAATAGTTTTTAGTCCAATTGGACTAATTAATCTTACTTCGTCAGTTTGAATTTGGCTTGTAATAAGTCCTACAGGCAAACTAATGATTGATTTGATTTGATTAGCACATTCTTGTAATGCTCGGAGGGTAGCTTTAGGTAGTGGGTAATTGACAATTTCCCATGAAAGTGATACTCCTATTGGGCCCTGATTATTGGGCCATTCATTGCGTGGTGTAACAGTTGTATTGAATATTGTCCCATTACGATCTATTTCCAAGTCTATAGGTCTACCAAGATTACTATAAGTGATTTCTGCTAGTTCTTGAGGGATATGTATTTCCTTTTCATTTACCTTAACAATTAAATCTCCGGATTGCAAACCAATATATGAAGCTGGTGATTCCGGAGAAACATTAACGATAGAAACTTTGTCGGGCCATCCACTAGCAAAACCAATAGTTAGTATTATGATGCTTAGTAGTAAGTTGACTCCTGATCCAGCAGACAGTATAGCAAGTCTATGAATTGGTTTTGAAGATGCTAGCCCACCTTCAATAGTAGGATCATCTTCTCCTTCAGGCCTAACAAAACCTCCTATTGGTATCAAATTTAGAGTAAATTTGGTATTTTTCCATGTACCAATTGTCATGATTTTCGGGGGAAATCCTAAACCAAATTCTTTAATTTTTACCCCAAGTTTAATTGCTGCTAGAAAATGTCCTAGTTCATGAAAGAAAATAAGACTGCCTAACAATATTGCGAAAGCAATTAGATTGCGAATTCCTTCTACCATCCTGCTATTATACTATTTTAGTGCAAATTTTTTGCGACAAGTAATGATTAGTTAGATATATCACAAATGAGTCTGTTTTCTGCCACTATAGACTGGATGGTTTCATCATTTGGTGCATATGCTACAATCTGACGCATTATTTTTTCTGAGCGGTCACATTCCAGATATGCAGCTAATACAGATGCATAAGTATAATAAAATTCTAAGGTTAATGGTCCTATTTGTAATCCCTCAACTGTAGTTTCAGTGACAGGGTGTTTGCATCCTTCAATTGCACATTCTAAATTAATGGTTGCACTTTCGTAGTTGAGAGATTTAAATTCTACTAGACCTAATCTCCCATAAATGTCTGCATTCCAAGGTTCCATTTCCATAGCTGTTTCTAGGTATTGGCTAGACCGACCATATTCTCCAGTCTGGTAATAGGTTCTACTTATAGAAAGAAACGGCCCAATATTATCAGGTTCTAATGCGCTAGCTCTTTGGAAATATTCAATAGCTGTATCATAATCTCCTAATACTCGATAATTTAATCCAAGCCTTATATGTAATAGTGCAATATTGGGGTTAATTGTTGCTGCAGTTTGGTATTCAATTATTGCCTCTTCATAGGATGCAACGCTTTCTAAATATTGTCCATAAACTCTATGGGCGTCCATAGAGTTTGGATTTAATTTTAAGGCTAATCTAGCTTCATCACCAGCTTGAGCATACCTGCCTGTGTCAGTCAGAATTTCTGCATAATATGCATGTGCTAGTGCATTTTTGCCATCAAGTTGTATTGCTCGTACTGCAGAAAGAGTAGCCTCATCATACTCACCCATCCAGTCTAGAGCTAGGGAGCGAACAGCGTGGGCCATGCTATTTGTCTCATCAATTGATATTGCAGTATTAGCTGATGTAAGAGCTTCTTCTGGATGGTTATCATAAACTTGAAGTCTGGCTAATTCAATCCAGTATTCTGGCACATTAGAATCTGCTTCAGTTGCCCGTTTATAAGATTGTATTGATTCACTTATCTTTCCAGATGAAAAATATGCCTCTGCTTCTTGAATGAATGATTGAGCAGTTCTAGTTGCTGTAGGAGTTGGGACAAATGGAGGACTAATTGTTTCTGTTTGCCTTTGTCGAATAACAAATAGTCCAATCATTATTAGGATTGAATACAAAATTATACGACCGGGTCGGTCTTTCTTACGTTTATTGAATGTGAAATTGCCGCGTTGTAAGTGCATGCTTGCATCCTTATAATAAGTTTAGCATGTTTTGTTGCTCTGGTGTATTGATAGAGATTTTACTATTACATTAGACATCACACATTGTGCAGGATATAATGATCTTATATGAATAAGATACCTAGAACAAATCTATCAGATATTTATTCAGAAAGAGAGCATACAGTTCAAACAAAATCAACAAGATCTAAGAATAGTTTTATACAGTCTTTGACTGTATCTCCATTTGCAACAGGTTTAGTTGTGATAATTTTTGTGTTTGTTGGTTTTCTTGTGATTGGTTATATAGGTTATACTGTTGGTATTGATAATACTAGATCTATATCTGCAACTGCTGAGATGCGTGAGTTAGATTTGCAAGTTGCTCTTGCAAATAAAGATGTAGATAATGGAAATTATATGTTAGCCTTAGAACGGTTAGAATACGTTCTAAATGTATCTCCAAATTATCCAGGTGCACAGAAATTATTTGTTGATGCTAGAAGTCATGTGGATGTAGATTTATATGATAAGGATATTGATGAACCTGCAGAAGTTTTTTCTTATATAGATGTCTCTAATTCTGGTGAACTTATTGAAAATATAAGGCTGAATTACAAGATGAAGCTTTGGCAAGATGTGATCATTGATATTGAGCATTTGAAATTAACTGGTGAAGATTTTGATCAGGATGAGATTAATAGTATATTGTTTGTAGCTCTACGTAATCGAGGAATTCAAAGTATTGAGTCAGGAGATATTGAACTGGGTTTGACTGACTTAGAGCATGCGGAACAGATTGTTGCGCTTGATTCAGTTGCTGAGCAGCGACGAAGATGGGCTTCACTATATTTATATGGAGCTACGTTTTGGGATATTAATTGGAAGATAGTAGTAGATAATCTGTATATTTTGTATCAAATTGCACCAAATTTTCGTGATACTGAAATAAAATTGTGGCAAGCTTATATGGAATATGGCAGTGAGTTCTTAGGTGTTGAGGAGTATTGTGATGCAAAAGATCAATTTGTTTTTGCTGACAATCTTAGAAATGATGCATCACTTACCAACAAGTTAAAACAAGCTATAGAAGGATGTGATTTAGAGCTAGGCAATTCTACTGATGTAACTCAGACTGAATAGCAATAATGTCTTGACGGTATCACTTGGAAAGTATATACTCGCACGCTGTTGCGGGGTGTAGCGCAGTTGGTAGCGCACCGCGTTTGGGACGCGGGGGTCCGCGGTTCGAGTCCGCGCACCCCGACTACTTGTATGCGGGCGTCGCCAAGTGGTAAGGCATCAGCCTTCCAAGCTGACATTCGCCGGTTCGAATCCGGTCGCCCGCTCAATTTGTAGGGCTTGTAGCTCAACGGCAGAGCAGTCGGCTCATAACCGACCGGTTCCTGGTTCGAATCCAGGCGGGCCCATATTTTATTTTTAATCTTATGTGATTATTTGGTTATTGGGAAGATTGATTTAGTTCAAAATATACTACTATGTGATACAGCTAGATTGTACATTGGTAAGGTTTTGTGATTATGAACATACCTAGATTAGGTGCATATCTAATTTTAAATGTATTAGTCTCCATCAGTGTAACTTTGGCTGTTTTAATTTATTGGCAAAACAATCAAAACTTTGCTTTGTTTAACATTAGATATGATGATGAATCTATATATGATTCTGTTTCTGATAGTGCAATAGAGTCTAATAGTCGTAAAGTACAAGACCATAATGCGTGGATAATTTTAGATGAAGAAATAGAATATAAGATTGCTAATGGAGACACGATAGATGGAATTGCATTAAAGTTTGATGTGTCTTCGGATGAGTTAATTGCAGCAAATAACATAAAAGATCCTAACCAGTTGTCAATCGATCAAATTATAGTGATACCGGCATCTACATCTTCTTATCCTACAGAGCGTCCCATGGCTACTGAAGTGATAAGTACTGATTTGGCTGTGTATGAAATAGATAATCAAGAAGATTCTATCGGTGTGACGATAAAATCCGTTAATTTTGTTAATGATGGAGAGTTTGAGAGCTTAATTCTATCCAACAAAGGTGAAACTATGTATTTGTTCGGTTGGTCAATCGTAGGAGATAGTGGGCAGATTTATATGTTTCCAGATCTAAGTTTGTTTAGTAATGGGCAAGTGACTTTGTATAGTGGTTTAGGTGATAATACTGTTACTGATTTATATTGGGGAGTGGATGAACCATCTTGGATGAAAGGAGATACTATTTATCTTATAGATAATTTGGGAGATATTCGTGATACGCATGAAATTGAGTGGTAGTTATAGATGACGCATGAAATTGAGTGGTAGTTATAGATGAAATTTGTTGTTAGACTGTTGATATTTGTATTTATATAGTATAAGATTGAATATATGAAATCAAGAACATTGTATTTGAAGTGGAGACCATCTACTTTTAATGAGGTAGTTGGTCAGAACGCAGTAGTGCATACTATTCAAAATGCAATAGCTGCTGATAAAACAGTTCATGCATATTTGTTTTCTGGTCCAAGAGGTACAGGTAAAACTACAGTGGCCAGAATTTTGGCAAAGGCCCTTAATTGCGTAAATGATGATTTGACTATAAGGCCTTGTGATGCTTGTGAGATTTGTAAGACAGTATCTTCTGGTAGGTTTTTGGATCTTATTGAAATTGATGCCGCATCCAATAATAGTGTAGAGGATGTCCGAGACCTAAGAGATAAGATTAATTATTCTCCGGGACATGGTTCTTACAAAGTGTATATTATAGATGAAGTGCATATGTTGTCAGGTGCTGCATTTAATGCTTTGTTAAAAACTTTAGAAGAGCCACCACCACATGTGGTTTTTGTTCTAGCGACAACTGAATTGCATAAAGTTCCTGCAACAGTAATGTCTCGATGTCAATCACATACTTTTCGAAGAATTTCTACAAATGATGTTGTGGGTAGGTTGAGTGAAATTTCTGAGAAAGAAAATATCGAGGTAGAAGATGATGCGCTTCATGAAATTGCTAAGCATTCAACTGGTAGCTTGAGGGATGCTGTTAGTTTATTAGATCAAGTTATGATGTCTGAAAAAAATTCAGTGACTTTACTTGGTGTGCAAAATATCATTGGTATTGCGTCTGAAGACATAGTGTCGGATATTGTTGTTGCGCTCTCTAAAGGGTACATTGATGATGGGCTTATATTGATTAATGATGCTGTGAACGATGGTGTGAATCCTAGAGAATTAGCTAGTCAGATTGTAAGTTTTCTGAGAGGTGTTTTGTTGTGTAGTACTGGTAATGATAATTTGATAGACTTTTCAGGTGAAATGATTAGTATTATGAAAGAATGTGAAGGTTGTCTGAATACAAATCAAATTGTATTAATGCTAAAAGAATTTGATAATGCGGTTAGAGACAATTTAGTGGTTTGGCATCCACAGTTGTCATTGGAAATGGCTTTCGTTAATTCAGTTCAGAAATCAGATATAAAAGTGTCTGTTGATCGTATTGACGAAATTCCTAAGAGAGACTCTGATATGCTTCTAGAGAATACATCGCATCAGAAAGATTCAGAGGAGAATAATAATACTCAATCGAATGGCAATTTGCCTAACATATCGGATTTGAAGCATTCATGGAAAGAAATTGTATCCAATAGCAGAAAATTTCATCATACTTTACCGGCTTTGTTGGAATGGTGTTCGCCAGTAAAGATAGAAGATGATACTTTGCAGATAGGTGTGAAGGAAGAGTTTGCTATTGTAAAATTGGAGCAGTCTGAAATGATTTCTCATATTCAAAATGCTATTTTTTCATCGACAGGTCATAAATTTGATATTCAATTGACTTTATCAGACACTGACTTAGATGAAAATTATGATGGTAGTGTTTCCGATGACAGTGTAGTTGCAATTGGAATTGAGTTAGGAGCAAAAATAAAAGAAAGATCTTTAGGAGACAATAGTGAACAAATCAAAAAATAGAAACAAAAATCTTGGCTCAGATAAGGGTTTGAAGGGAAAATTCAGACAGATGCAACAATTAAAGCAAATGCAAGATGAGATGAAAAAAACTCGCGCTGCATTGGCAAAAGAAGTAGTTACTGTAGTGTCTAGTGGAGGTCAGATTGAAATCGAAGTTACTGGTGATCAGAGAATACAAAATATCAACATTGCTTCAGAATTAATTGATGATATAAACTCAGATAAATTGGGACAAATGTTGGTAGAAAGTGTTAATGAGGCAATTGAGCGTTCACAGGCTTTAGCTGCTAGTAAGCTTGAAGAATTGACCTCTGGACTTGGGTTGGGATTTCCAGGATTGTGAAGATTATAGGTGCTATTCCTAGGCCAGTGCAGAGGCTAATTGACCAGTTGTCATGGCTTCCAGGTATAGGGCCTAAATCGGCTTCCAGATTAGCATTTTTCCTTTTAAGGTCTAAAGAAGAACATGTAGTACAACTTGGAGAATCACTAATTTCTTTGAAGAGAGATACTAGTTTTTGTAGTGTTTGTCATAATATCACTTCTTCTGATGTTGATCCTTGCATCATATGTGCAGATGTGAATCGAGATACTGATTTGTTGTGTGTTGTTGAAGAACCATTAGATGTATTAGCAATTGAACGTTCAGGCACATTTGAAGGAATATATCATGTGTTACATGGGGCGATATCACCGGTTGATGGCATTGGTCCAGACGAATTAAAAATTAATGAATTATTTAACAAAATTAGAACTAGTGAAATTAAAGAACTAATTATAGCTACTAATCCTAATCTATCAGGTGAAGCTACTGCAATGTATATATCTAAGCAACTCTCTGATGGTGATTTGAGAATTACTAGATTGGCCAGAGGTTTGCCAGTAGGTGGTGACCTTGAATATACAGATGAAGTTACTTTGGCAAGAGCATTAGAAGGTAGACAAGATATGTAATTATGAAAGCAATATGTATGATTTGGTTTTATAAGTAGGACTTGACATAGGTATATCGTGGTGCTAAAATTCTTCCTGGCTAATTAATGCGTTGACCAAGTAGCTTGGTGTAACGTCTCAAACTGTATAACATACATTGGAAACCGATCTATATTTGAAAAGGTCTAATGTGGCCGGTGCTGAGCATCGGCATTTTTATGTATAGAGTTTGAAGCCAACAATGCAGATCGATAAAGGACCTTAACAACTGAATAGTGATAGGAAAGTGATTAACGGGTCAATAGAAATAAATCAGATCATAATATGGTCTGAACTTGAAGTTTCTTACGAAGAGTTTGATCCTGGCTCAG
>DBHI01000003.1 GCA_002296125.1 Anaerolineales bacterium UBA832
ATTAGTTTGTGGAATGGTTCCATATGGACGCAATCTTTCTACTAATTGTTCAGGTATAGAATTGATTGAAGAAGATTTAAGTTACACAAACTTGGAAGAGTTTGATTTAAGTAAGGCTAATTTACAAAAGGCTGATTTGTCTTATGCTAATCTGAGGGGGGCGGACTTGAGTGAGGCCAGTTTACAGGGAGCCAACTTAAGAGGAGCTGATCTGACTGGTGCGTATTTAAATAGAACAAATCTCCAAGGTGCAGATTTGGATGGTGCGGCGTTAGAATATGTTGACTTGAGTACGTCTATCTATAATGAAGAAACAATATGGACTAAAGGGTTTTCACCAAATAGCGCTTCAAATTTGGAGGAGTCTTATGGTAATATTTTGGATTAAGATTGCTTAGAGATTTTGATCATTGGTGTTTGAACGATTTGTAAGTAGATCGTTATTAAAGTTGTGGTATGCAGTGCGAATTAGTCCGTTTATATCGCGTAGACTAGAGTAGTCATCCATGTCTGATATTTCTGTTAGAATGTTTCTTTGATGACAATAATTTATAAAATTACCTCCATCTCTTACTAATTGCATAAGTTTTGGATGGTAATCGAAATCTGTTTTTTGAGTGTTTTCAGATTGTAGATATCCGTAGATAGTCCCAGCTGTTTCAGTGCCTGTATCTGAATCAGGTTCGAGGGTTATGTATCCTATGGAGTGACTCAATGTTGAAACTTCCCATTTGTGTAAACTATCTGAGTCCCAATCGTGATCAGACCTGATGTCAGATTGATTTTCGAGGAAAAAATCCAGAACAAAAGATATAAATTTTGGGTTGATATTATTCCATGTCTTGTAAATTGGCATAATATTAATATACGCTAAATGCAATTGTAATACAAGTGCATTATGACTTACGTATTCTTTGATTTATTACCTTTACATTTGTGTAGTTTGCATATGTTTGTATTGTCATGCTACAATCTACTAACATCCACCAGATGTTTTGAGAAAATCTCGGGTCGCCGCTCGGGATTTTCTTTTGAATGAGACACGCTATCTATAGTGATTGAAAGGAACAAAAGTCTGTGTTGTTAAAATAATAACTGGTATCATCTTGTGTAGATTGGTTGAATTAAATAAAGGAGAGTCACTGTGAGTAATTTTTTAAATTATGTTGATCTAATTGGAACTAATCCTGAGAAGGTATTTAAGGCTGAGTTATTTGAAAGTGATAAGATATTAGTTGGCATAAATTGTTTGACTCCTGATCAAACACAAGATGTACACATACATTCAGATCAAGATAAATTCTACTTTGTTATTAAGGGATCAGGAGAATTTATTGTGGGTAATGATGTTCAGCAGGCTGGTTCTGGTTGTGTCGTTTGGGCTGAATCAGGAGTGCCGCATGGAGTAAAAAATACTAGTGACCAACTTCTAGTTTTATTGGTTGGTATTGCTCCAGCACCACAAAAGAAAAAATAGTAATTTTTACAGCTGAATGGAGCGTAGATGTGGTTGTATTATTTTCTGTATTTCTAGTTGGTGTTTTTGAGATAGTTATGGAGGAATTTTGCAAATACTTCATGCCCTCGAGCGCTTAGATGACTATCGTTTAGTGACCTGTAAAGAAAAGGTGTTTGAGAGGCTGCTTCTGTTAGGTAATTACGTGGGTCAGCAAATTGTATATTTAGATCTTTTGCTATTTGATGTAGGTCTTTAGCCCAGCTAGGGTTATTTGTATCAGACTGATACAAACTATGAAACATTTCTTTGTTTTGTCTTATATAAGGGTAGTATATTTCAGATGGATGCGGTAAATATGTTAGGATAACTGTACTGTTTATCGACTTAGCAAGTTTATTTATCTCTTGAAGTGTGTTAAGGCCAAGTGTTCGGCATGGATCTGAACACATTGGCGGTGCAGATTGGAGTTCTTCTGAGAATATCAGTTCTGTTTGTTTAGAGTCTAAGAAAAAACTAGCTTTTTGAGTAAGATTCGTATTTCTAACTTTGATTGTTTTGTGGGACGTGCTAATCCATGCGTCGATATATGCACATGTGTTGCAGTATTCTAATATTAATGAAGCTAATAAGTTAGTAGGCCATTCAAATGACAAGTTACTTGTATATAATAAATGATAATCTTGGCTAGATTTTCCGTTTTTATCTAATAAGTTATAGGTGTATGCGTTATCAAAGTCATTATGAAACAGAGTTATAATTATGTGGGTCGGGCTTTTACTTATTCCGAAATCTTTAAATGATTTGAGATACATTTGTGGGCCATGCCCAGGTATAGAGAGGTTTAGGGTTTGTTTTCTAGATACTTCTTTAAATATTTCAGGGAAAGGTTTGCTGTATCCTGCGCCAAATGTGCCAGAGTCTCCTAAGAAAACATAAGGTATATGTGAGTTTTCAGAGTAGGTACCATATTGATTCTTGAAACCTATTTCATCAATATTGAGCAGATGTTCTGTTAAGCCATCAAATGTTTCTACTTTTTGGTGATAACTAATACCAGGTTTATTTTTAAAATAGAGTCCATCAAATACAAATCGATCATTTACAGTTTCAATGTAATCTGAGTTAATGTGATTTACTGATCTGATATAGAGAGAAGTTCTCTTGTCCATGCTTGCTACTAAATTTGAATTTCTGACTAACCATAATGGTTTGAAGATTAGTAATAATTCTATGGTTATTATGCAAATCAGTATGCTTAGTAGAGTTACAGTTATGTTAATCAGTGTAGTTTGTTCTAGAAGTAATCCAAATAATAAGCAGAATAATGATAACGTTAGTAATGAGTAAATTAATATTGCGTATCGACTTGAATAACCATCAGACATGCTTGTTGATACATGTTGAAATGAATATATTGTTAGGATCAGTAAAATCAATCCAGATAATATATAGATACGGTTTAGTAATGATTTACTACTTAAAATTGATTTATACTCCTCTTGAGTTGGTGTTAGTTGATTGTGTTAGTCTCTTACATAAACCCAACTTGAGCTATCAGAAAGTGTCTGATTGTATTGATAACCATCATCTGAAAAGTCTTTAAGTGATTCACTGTCAGTCAAACGGTTTCTAATTATGTAGTTAATCATTAATCCTCTTGCTCGCTTTGCATAAACAGCAATGATTTTATAAGTACCGTTCTTTTTTTCTTTAAAAGCGATATTCAGCACTTGGGCTTTAAGTGCATTTTTCTTAATGGCTTTGGTGTATTCGTTAGATGCTAAATTAACAATCAATTCTTCTTCATCTTCATTTAGGGCTTTGCTAATGTCAGTTCCCCAAAAATCATACAGGTTGTTTCCATGGTTATTATTGAGTTTTGTCCCCATCTCTAAGCGATAGGGTTGTATCAGGTCAAGTGGTCTAAGTACACCATAAAGTCCTGAAAGTATACGTACATGTTTTTGTGCAAAAGCAAGGTCTTTGACAGAAAATGAGGAGGCGTTAATTCCATTGTATACGTCTCCTTTAAAAGATAAGAATGCTTGCTTAGCATTGTCTAGTGAAAAAGGTGTTTTGAATGCTTGGAATCGGTCAAAATTGAGTTTAGATAAATTTTCACTGAGAGACATAAGTTCTGATATTTGTCTTTCAGTCTTGGTTTGTAATATATCAACTAATTCTTGCGTGCGATTAAGCTGTCGAGACTGTGTATAGGAGGCTATATCACATTGTGAAAAATCTTGAGTTTTGGAAGGTGAAATTATTGCTAACATTTTATTATCTACTCCATCTTCTGATATATTGTTACTATACACCCGGTCCTTACGGTAAGCAAGTTTTACTAGTGTCAGGTTATTATAAATACTTGTAGTTGAAATATTAAGTATGTTGTTTATCTAATACTGTTCTAAACCTGACTTTTGTACTAGAAAGTCAACTAATTTATGGAAAGGGTCAAATCCTATGACGTTTTGAGCATCAGCGACAAAGTTAGAGCATGCATTTATATCATAGTAATAGATTTCTCCATCTCGTTCATTTACTAAATATTCCACACCGCCAACGTCTATATGCGCTGCCTTAGTAATTTCTTCTACTGTATTGATTACATCTGGTGGAGGAATGTAAGCTTCTACTAATGCTTTTCTACCAGAGACGCCATCGTCTAAGTTGTTTTGGTTGTTATTTGATGGTAAATCACAATAATCGGCAGGACAGAGATTAAAGGTTTGTTCCGATTCAAGATGTAGACGAATGGCATATAAATATTTGCCGTTTAGTATTTCTACGCGCACTATACTGTTACCTCGGGCCGGAAGATATTCTTGTACTAGAGCTATGTGGTCAATTCCTAATTCTATATGACCATCTGCAACAGCGCTGTTCAATTCTTTGGGAGTGGAGAATTTTTGTATTCCAGAGCCACTACCACCAATGTTAGGCTTAGTAATAACGGGATATGTTAGGCTATTGAGGTTTGTTGCCTGTGATGCATGATTGATTACGATGCTTTTGGGATATCTTATGCCAAGATTTTCAAACAGATTTAGCTGCTGTGATTTGGAGAATTCGTATACGTATGCGTTATATCCATTAATAACTTGGGCACCAATATCCTTCAAATAAGCCATATAGTCTAGACTATAAAATATTGCGTTTTTATGTCCGCGAGTGTGTGCAGACGGACTCATTCTGTTAAGTATAAGTGCATAAGGACTGCTGCGTTCAGTAGGATCAAAATAATGTTCGTGTGATATTAGGTGATCGTACGGTATTTGACGTTTATCAAGCTCAGTAAACATGGGCTTGAACCATTCAGGGTGTTCGTAAAATACCGCTATTTTTCTGTTAGTCATTTAAGTCTCCTTGTTTGCTGTACTGCAATTCATACTGCAACGAATTTGAATACAAGCATTTTTGTTTTAGCATGTAAATACTAACAGTATTTACATGCTAAAACTAGACAGTTTAAGAGGTAGTACAAATTTTCAGTATAAGACAATTAGCTTTCTCTATGTAGCTTGTAAATATATATATTAGTTCTGTACTAACTTGGTTGGTTTTATGTTGATGGGATTGTGATTATCTTTTCCTACGTATAGCTTATGTCTGTACAGAACTCTCAAATGTTCAGGATCATAGTTTTTATTTGTTTAAAAATATTATACAATGATGCTATTACGCAGACAATAGATTTCTGTAATCAGGACTAGTAAAATTTAGATATTTTAGGAGGTGATATGTATGGAAGAAGAAATATATACAGAGCATGCACGGTGGAAAGGAAGAAATCGAGAAAAAGATTCTCTGCGATCTGAAGTTTGGTCATTGCTGGAAGAACGTTCTGTTTCAATAGGTTCGGTATGGAGCCGTATTCCTAACTTCATCGGAGCTGATAAAGCAGCGCAAAGATTATCTGAGTTGCAGATTTGGCGGTCTTCTGAAATTGTTAAATCAAATCCTGATTCCCCTCATATTCCAGTGCGGCTACGTGCTTTGCTGGATGGAAAATTAGTGTATGTGCCAGTACCAGAATTAGTTGATGATTATCCATTTATTGAATTGGATCCATATATACTGCAAAGTAATGGTATTCCTTTTGAAGAAGTTGCACCCATTGGAGGAGCTTTGAAGCATGGTAGAAAGGTACGTTTTCAAGAAATGAAACCGTTTGATCTGGCTGTAGTTGGGTGTGTTGCAGTATCTCGTAATGGTGGACGAACAGGAAAAGGTGGTGGATTTGCTGATCTAGAAATGGGTATCTTTAGAGAGATGGAGTTGATAGATTCAAAAACTCCTATTGTGACTACTGTACATTCTCTTCAGGTGAAGGATGATAGCCGTATTATTATGGATGCTCATGATACACCTTTAGATTGGATTATTACACCTGATGAAGTAATACAGACAGAAACTGTATTAACACAACCGGGAGGGATTGATTGGGATGCTGTCCAAGTTGACCAATATGAGAATATTCCATTTCTTCAAGAATTGAAGTCAGAATTGTTGAATAAGCAGGGAAGCTTGAGATGATTACAGGGTTGTAGTTTTTGTCTTTAATATAGATTTTTATGTTAATAACAATAGAAATGTGTAAATTATTTTTCTATTGTTATTAATATGGTCATTTCTAATTATCTATAATTTGTGAAATACGTATAAGTTTTTCTACACGATGTTTGCTAATTACTTCTCTAACAGTTCCTGATTTAGATCGCATTACTAAGGAGTGAGTTTTAGCACCATCACCAAAATAACTTACTCCTTTAAGTAATTCTCCGTCAGTTATTCCAGTAGCTGCAAAAAAACAATCATCACTGGATACTAGGTCTTCCATTTGGAGTACAGCATTTAAATCATAACCCATTTTGCTTCCTAAGGATTTTTCGTCTTCATTGCGGGGCCAAAGTTTTCCTTGGATTTCACCGCCCATGCATTTGAGTGCACAAGCTGATAACACTCCTTCAGGGGTGCCGCCAATCCCCATCAATACGTCTACACCTGACTCAGGCCAGGCTGTCATGATAGCTCCAGCCACGTCGCCGTCTGTTATAAGGCGTATGCGAGCTCTAGTTTTACGCAATTCAGCTATGAGTTCTTTGTGACGTGGTCGATCCAAAATAATTACGGTAAGATCCTCAATGTTACAACCTTTGGCTCTGGCAATGTTTTGCAAATTGGTCTTAGGAGGTGCTTCAATATCTATAGAGTGTTTTGCGTCTGGGCCAACAGCTATCTTGTTCATATATACGAACGGGCCTGGATTAAACATAGTGCCGGACTCAGATGCAGCAACTGTGGAAAGGGCGTTGGCACGACCTAAAGCTAGTAAACTAGTGCCATCAATTGGATCGACAGCGATATCAATAGGTGGCATGCTACCTGTTCCAACTACTTCACCATTAAACAGCATAGGAGCATCATCTTTCTCTCCTTCTCCTATAATTACAGTCCCTGTCATTTCAATTGTATTAAGCATGAGTCGCATAGCTTCGACAGCAGCAAGGTCACTATTGTTTTTTTCGTTACGACCCATAAATCGACCAGATGCAAGAGCAGCTGATTCTGTTACTCTTACTAGTTCAAGGGCAAAGTTGCGATCTGGGTTGGAGTGTTTGATATTGTTCATTTTTAGATTGCTCGCTTAGATATTATAATTTCGAAAAAGTATAGATAATATTTATTTAATATTCTACTAGTACGCAGCCAGCAGTTTTTGGATTAAATTTGTCAGGCCATCTTGTAGCATTGTTGTACTTTGATTCATATAATGTAGCTCCTCTAATATCAGCTGAAGACATGTTAGATCCTCTTAAGTCAGCTCCTCGTAGATCAGCACCAGTTAAATCAGTAGAACAAAGATTGGTCCAAGCTAGAGGAGCATAGCTTAGATTTGTACCACTAAAATCCAAATTGCGTAGATCAGCACCGTACAATCTTCTTGCCATGGAGGTTATTTTTAGGACATTCTCAACAGTAAATTTACTCATAGATTAATTTCCACCTTTTGATTTATAAGTTAACTTTTGCGTGTATAAAGTACATTGTGATAGTAGGGTACAATCTCCATTGGAGACTGCACTATAGCTTGCCACTCGGAACCAGGTATGTAAGATTGTACAAAGTTATCTCGCGCTCTGTTAAGTTGATCCTCGTCAAAAATATCAATTACATTACGACAGTATCCTAGTTGAAATACATCCATAATATCTATCTTGTTTGGATTAGTTATGCCTACGCTCTCTGGTAAATACTTGCCAATAGGATTGTTGATGTAGAAATTGCTTGAGCGGTTTATTACATTGTCAAAGTATTGTTTAATTGTTTCTGGTAGCATTTCTTGAAAACTATCTATATTTATTACAAGATCAGCAGAAATATTTTGCCAATCTGTTTCTACGGTAGCATTAATGAATGAAATTTTTTGCATATGATCTGGAACAACACGAGCTAATACACCTGCGCTTAAATTGAGTAATTCAGGTAAGTCGATTATTGTGTAGCTTGTTAGATTGGGAAGAAGTTTTAAGAGTGCGTGACAGGTTCTTCCAAATCCTGCGCCTATTTCTATGATGCTATTGATACTTTGAATATTCATGTTTGACTTGAGGAACATGTATTCATTGATAGTAAACAGATAGTCAAGATTAATATCTAATCCTTTAGATCGTACTGTGACTGGATTGCCTACATTAGTATTTCCAAGTTTTCTGTAAAGTAAATAGGCATCATCTGTCCATCGCATTGCAGCATTAAATAGAATTAGTTTGTAGTAACGCATAGTTGGGTCGAATGGATCCCAAGCAGCTAAGCGAGAATTGACACCGCCTGGTTGACGAAAATTATCAATAAACTTATCGTCAATTTGTGAAAACAAACTTTCTGATAGATTGGCCCAAAGATTAGATATTTTGTGGTTCATATGATGGAATAATGCTTTCTTCTTGTGTAATGCCTGCGTCAATTTCTACGTTATTAATTATACCTGGTTTAATGTTTTGTGACAGATCGTAGTGTATAATAATTTTGTTTTCCCAAATTCGAATAATGATGGAGAGGTATTTCGTGAACGATGATAATTTTATTAATAGCAGTGATGCCATTAGTATAAAAAATCTGGTTAAGTTTTATGGAAATATTAATGCATTGAATGGTGTAGATCTAAAAGTAAACCGGGGTGAAATATATGGTTTTTTAGGCCCTAATGGTGCAGGTAAA
>DBHI01000056.1:0-3696 GCA_002296125.1 Anaerolineales bacterium UBA832
TTTCACCTTCATGTTCATCATGATTCTTTTCACCTTCATGTTCATCATGATGCTCTTCACCTTCTATAACCACAATGCCATCAGATAACTCAAAAACCTTATCAGCAGATAAAGAATTCGCAATCATAGGCTCAAGAAACTCTTCAAAACCCAAACCATTTGCAAAAACAAGATCTGCATCAGCCATTTTTGCAACATCTTCAGGAGTAGGATTAAACCCATGTGGATCAACACCCACTGGAAGCAATACCTCAAGATCAATAGCATCTCCCCCCACTTGTGCTACCACATCACCCACGATTGTTGTAGTAGCCAATACCTTCAATCTATTTCCATCAGCACTGTTATTATCACTATTTTCAGAAGCAGCTGGCTCCTGCATATCAGCTTGCTGATCAACTTGCTGGCATCCAGTGGATACCACTAATAACAACATTACGATAATAATTGATATCTTCTTCATGAAACTCTCCTTAATAAACTAATTAATCCTATATTATTACTAAGTCAAATCCTTATTGATAATGATTATCATTATCAATAAGGATTTTATCACAACAAACAATTATGTCAAGGTATAATATTCTTATTATATTTATGGGAAATACTAGACGCTTTTGCAGTTGCTGCATAAACCAAAAAACTGCAGCCAATGATCTTGAATATCAAATCCACTATCACTTGAAACATTATCTATTAAAGGAACAAGATCGTCACCCTCAAAAAACGCTGTAAGGCCACATTCATTGCAAAGAAGAAGATGCTGGTGTCCTGTGAATCCTGCAATATAACTTTGACATCCATCTGGATGATGAACCTTTTGAATTAATTCTAACTCCTCAAGTTTTTCTAATGTTCGGTAAACACTTACCAAACCTAAAGATGAATATTTTTTGCGAGCAGAGTCATATATTTCTGCAGCATTCAAAGCCCTCGAACTGTATGCCAAAACATCAATAACCACTTGACGCGGTTCAGTTAAACGATATCCTCTAGACCGCAAACTATCAATCCAGTTCTCTCTTCTATCTTCATAACAAATTTTTGATTCATTCATACCAATACACTTTTTGTTACTAATAATTTCCTATTCAATCATACAATGCTCGCAATGGTTGGTTTAAATTCCGTCCATGACAAATTCATTATATACGAATTCTTGACATTTATATAGAGTTCCACTACGCTACTGCTTACTCCTTGATCAATACTTAAATCTACACTTATTAATCACATAAAAACGACAAGCTTCCTCGTCTTAATTGAATCACTTAATACTAGAGTAATTCATTGATTTTAACTCCTGCAAAGGAGGTATATCTTCAAGAATTCCATCAGCTAATTTATTCCAAACCACTCCACATGTAGGCTTATCCCCAGACTTAACAGAAATAACACGCATAGGAGTTACAATATAATCACAAATAGTATCAAATTCATCTATTTCTAGATCCATATCTACAACTTGACATTCATGCACAAAAGCAACTACTATAGTACTTTGATTTACGGCACCAATTTGATACAACATTGCCCATTCCAAATCAAAAAAACCATGACCTTTCCCAAATCTCACACCAGAACAATTAACAGCCGATGCACCAGTAACTAATAAGTCTATCTTAAAATTACTCCTTATATCCGCAAGATTAATATAACTTCCAATCCTTTCAATACAATCCAGACTAACAGATTCCAGAGATAGTTTCTCTCCAACATCCTCAGGCCTTTAAAGAACAAACCCGCGACGAATACCATAAGTTGGCATAATGAGAGTCTTACCATCAACAATAATTTGCTCTCTAAATTCCTCCAAACAATTATCCGGTGTTGCAAATATTAGATCAGACGATCTATATACTTCGAGCTCAATTAAATTATTCTTTGCATCATCACTTCGATGAAAATCTGGGATAAACTCATTGAAATCAAAATGAAATCTACTGTCAGGCTTCGCAACAGACTTCAACCTCTGCCAAACTAATTCTCTAGCATCTTCCTTATCTATGAATTGTCTCAATTATTACCTCAGCCAAATAAATTACATTATTTTCAAATTGTAACACACGAAACCTATTAGACTAATTAGCTAAAGCACATAGTCATAATATACGAATAATTGTTATCGAAAGCATAGCTAGACTTGCGAACTATTTAGTATCAGGTGTATAGTATGAGTATAATTAACCTATGTATAAACAATTACTTTTAATGATGCTAACAATTTCAACAACAATTTCATGTACCATTTTATCCTCTGAACAACAAACTGAAAAACAAAAATCTCTTGTTTTTCCATTTACCCCTGATAGTGCACAAAACTGGAGCTTTGTTAGCGACAGAGTCATGGGCGGAGTATCAGAAGGACAAGCTTCGCTTGAACAGGACAAAGACATTAGCTTCGCGAGACTAACAGGTAACGTTAGCACAAAAAATAACGGGGGATTCATTCAGTTACGCTCCTCTAGCTCGTGGCTCAACAAACCATTGATGTTCCGGAATATAAACGACTCTGAAAAAGCAGGCCAAGAACTACAAGGAGTTCGACTAAATGTACGTGGAAATGGAGAAACTTATTACATTTTTATACAAACCAATCAAACCAGATCTCCTTCAGATAATTTCCAAGCATCATTTCAAACAAACAACGCATGGCAAACAATCGAAATACCATTTAAGCAGTTTGTACGAGAAAGAATAAATTACAATGGTTCAACTAATATAGTAGAATCACATATATCACCGAAAAATATAAGGAGTATTGGCATCACTGCGTATGGTCGCGACTTCGCAGCTGATTTGTCGGTTTCACAAATAGAATTTTACTATTAAATTATTTGTATTTTATTGGAATCAATCAATGACAAAAAAAATAATACTTGACTGCGACCCTGGGAATGATGATGCTTTAGGAATTATAGTTGCATGTGGACATCAGAACCTTTCGTTAAAAGCAATTACTACAGGCGCAGGACATTTGTCATATGATCGAACTTTTCAAAACGCATGTATAACTGTAGCCCAAATAGGAAATCTTAACATACCAATATCTAAAGGTGCTAAAAATCCATTAGTAAGACATAGACTTATAGCTAAAGTGCTCGATCTGCAATCGGGACTTGATCCAGAAAGAAATGATTTAAGCTCAATTACACCAGACTCAAGAAATTCAGTACAGTTGTTGCATGACACCATCATTAACAACCCTGGTATTACAGTAGTAACAACAGGACCCTTAACTAACTTGTCAGTATTTTTAAGTATGTATCCTGAATTAAAAATAAATATAAAGAGAATTTTCTCTCTAGCTGGTTCTATAGGACTTGGTAACAAAACAGCATCTTCCGAATGGAACATCTTGTGTGATCCTGAAGCCGCTTCTATAGTGCTTGATTCAGGAATACCCATTACACTCATACCTATAGACACCTCCTTTGAAGTTGTAATAAATAAAGATCTAATAAAACAAGTAAATGAAATAGACTCACCTATAGCTAACTTTGCCGTGGAATTACTAGAATCACTAGTCTCAACATTTCACCCATCAATAATGGGACCAAAACTGATGCCACTAAATGATCCGTTAGCAGCTCTAATAGCTGCCGACACTAACTTAGTGTCTACAGAAAAAGCTAGAGTAGACGTAGAATTATGTGGACATCATACTTATGGTAGAACAGTGGTGGATTTCCTACT